>CAYNBC010000144.1:0-2812 GCA_964395255.1 uncultured Sphingobacteriales bacterium
GGATAAAATGGCTGGGTGATGACAGTGAATTTGTATGGATTGAAGCGAAGTCTGGCGAAAACTGGCACCAATTTGTAAAACTTACTGTGGAAAATAACCTGAGTGGTCTGGAAAACCTGGCTCTCATTCCAGGAACTGTGGGTGCTGCCCCCATCCAGAACATAGGTGCTTACGGTGTGGAAATCAAATCTTGCCTTGAAAAAGTTTCACTGGTAGACCTTCATAGCGGAAATGAATGGAATTGGCCTGTGGAAAAACTGGAACTGGCTTACCGCTGGAGTATTTTCAAAAAACCTGAGAATTTCAACCGTTATTTTATAACTTCATGCACCTTCAAGCTTTCCCGAAAACCCATACCTGTTATCCATTACCCGGGGCTTCAGGAAGAACTGGCAGGCAAAGCTCCCACTCCCATTAATATATTTGAAGCTGTTATCCGGCTGAGAAAAAGAAAACTTCCCGACCCCGCAGAAAAAGGCAATGCCGGCAGTTTTTTTAAAAATCCTGTTGTTCCTGTGGATAAATTTGAAGAGCTTAAAAGTCGGTATCCCGAACTCAAATCCTTTCCTTTCGGAGAAGAAGTAAAGATTCCTGCAGCTCAGCTTATTGAACTTGCAGGGTGGAAAGGTAAAAAAATGGGTGGTGCAGCTGTTTCCTCCCGGCATGCGCTCATTCTTATTAATGAGAATCATGCTTCAGGGCAGGATGTTCGCGCCTTGATGGAGGCTATTATTAAATCTGTTTATGAGTTGTTTGGGATCAAACTGGTTCCCGAAGTAGTTGTTATATAAAATTTTTCAAAAATAACACCCGAGAGAGGTGGGTTAAACAAATCAACTTATTGTAAATTTAAGCAAACAGGTACTTAATTTGATTTTATTAAATAAAAGTTTGTTAAATTTGAAAAAGAATAAAAAACACATGAGATTCATCTTTGGGCTTCTGGGGCTGTTAATCTTTATTTCTGCCTGTGCACCAGTGCGTTTTGTAAAACCATTACCCGAAGGAAGTCATGCAGTGGGGTTTCATTTCGGAGGCCCTTTGTTTTCCTTTTCAGGTATGACACTTCCAGCACCTCTCACAGGTTTTTATTACGGCTATGGTGTAGATTCAAACCTAACAGCTTTTGGTTCAATACAAACCACTTCACTGGCATTCAATAATTTTCAAACCGATGTTGGCTTAAGCTGGCAATTTAAAAATCAAAACAAATTCAGTCCTGCTCTATCTACCAGTATAGCCGGAAACTATATTACACATTTCGGGGAAGGTAATAGCCATTTCTGGCCGCAATGGGATATAAATGCATACTGGAATTTTGGAAAAAACTTACATTATGTTTACGCAGGCCTTGACAACTGGTTTGAACTTGCCCGTTTTGCCGCCCATGAACAAAAAGTGGAAGACCGATGGATGATGAATCCCTTTTTAGGGCTCAACCTGAATTATCGTTCATGGAATTACGGGCTTGAAATTAAGTTTCTGGCACCATCCAAGAGGAATAAATATGTATTGGTAGATTATCAAAGTATTTTTGGAGATTATGGTGCTACAGCTGTATATTTAAGTATTACAAAAAGTTTTTAGATGAAAAGAATATTATCTGTTATTCTGATAATAACTGCTTTTTCATGCCTCCGGCTGGATAGTCTTGTGTTTCTCGGGGATACAAGTATTCACAGTTATTTGTTCGATAATTATCCCGGAGAAGTAGAGATTCAGATTCCCGACTCATACAATATTCCAGATTCTCTGATTAAAATTGTCACTTTTGAATCCCGAATGAAAAACGAAAACTCCGCAGTAAAACTTTACGGTGTATATATAGGTCATTTCAGCAAAATTCAAACAGATACGGTTATTTTATATTGTCATGGGCAAAAAGACCATATGGATTATTACTGGACTCGTGCAAAGTTACTCGCCAACACTGGCGGAAAAAACCGATTCGGTATATTTATGTTCGATTACAGGGGATATGGACTTTCAGAAGGTATAGCCAGCGAGGATGCTATGTATGCTGATGTAAAGGGAGCTTTGGATTGGCTTGCAGACCAGGGCTGTAATCATATTGTTCTTTATGGTTTCAGTTTGGGCTCTGCACCAGCTACTTATTCTGCAGCTTTTTACAAAAATGCATACCCCATCGAAAAACTTATTCTTGAATCGCCTTTTGCTTCAGCTGATTTTCTTTCACAGAAATCCACATTTATTCTTACATCGGCCAGCTATATGACAGATTTAAAATTGTCCAATGCTGAATGGATAAAACAGGTAAATGTACCTTTTCTATGGTTTCATGGTGAAGACGATGATTACATTTCTATAGAAAATGGGGAAATTATTTTTAACAACTATCAGGGACCTTACAAAGAAGCACACCGTGTAAAAGGAGCCCTTCATGGTAAAAACGGTGTACCTGAAACCCTCGGGTTTGATAATTACCTAAACATTCTAAATGCTTTTATAAGTCGTTGATAAACTTAATAATATGAAAAAAACTTATCACAGGTTATACATTGCTTCCATGGTGGTAGTTGTCATTATTGCTTTTTTGTATCTCATCACTCGAGGCTATTCTTATTATTCAACTCCTATTGAGCAACGACCTTTTCATGAAGATTATCAGGCTTTAAAACCCAGTGGAAGCATTGGTCATGGACTGGGTATTCTGGGTTCGCTATTTATTATTATTGGTGTATCCAGTTACATGATAAGAAAAAGAAACAAAAAATTGCAAAGACTTGGATTTTTAAAACACTGGCTTGAATTTCATATATTCTTATGTGTACTTGGCCCCATTATGATTACC
>CAYNBC010000144.1:2822-6145 GCA_964395255.1 uncultured Sphingobacteriales bacterium
TCATACATCCATGAAATTAGGAGGTATCGTATCCATTAGCTTCTGGTCTATGGTTATCATTGTACTCAGTGGTGTTGTGGGTCGTTTTATTTATCTACAAATTCCCCGTACACTTGAAGGTCGTGAACTTACACTCCAGGAACTTCAAAATATGAAACAAAATCTTTCAAAAGTGCTTCAGGAAACCCATAAACTTTCTCCATCTACAATTGAAGCAATTACTCAATATACAACATTCAAAAAAACGGGAAATCCTTTGAAATCATTTATGAGAAGGCAAAATGTTATAAAGAATATAAAAAATAAACTTAAAGAAGAAGATTTAACACGAACCGAAATTAAAGAAGTGATACGATTATCAAAAGAAGAGATTTTATTCAGCAGGAAGATTGAAAGATTGAACACTATGAAAAATCTGTTTAAGAACTGGCATATAATGCATCTACCTTTTGCGTTTATCATGCTGTTCATTATGATTATTCACGTGATTATTACTCTAACCTTTGGTTACAGATGGATTTTTTAAATGAATAACTATGCTGATTGAAAACATTATTATTTACTTATCGGTAATCCTTATTAGCTTTATTGGGATATGGATTTACATAAGTAACCAAAAAAAGAAATCAAAAAGAACACTTGAACAAATCAAGCAAGCCAAAAAAGAGGGCTTATTTGAACCTGTATCCCTTCATCCCGTAGTTGATACAAACAAATGTATCCAAACCGGAGCCTGTATTGCAGCATGCCCTGAGAAAACCATACTGGGAATCATGAACGGTAAAGCCACTGTTATCAATGCAGCATTGTGTATAGGACACGGTGCATGTTTTCATGCCTGCCCCACTGAAGCCATTTCTTTACATATGGGCACATCAAAGAGAGGTGTGGATTTACCCCATGTGAAACCTACTTTTGAATCCAATGTGTCCGGAATTTACATTGCAGGAGAGCTGGGTGGCATGGGACTCATTAAAAATGCCGTTGAGCAGGGCAGACAGGCAGTAGAAAATATTGCATCATCTTTTAAATCCGGTCATAAAGGTGACTACGATTTAATTGTTATAGGAGCAGGACCTGCCGGTATTTCCGGAGCTTTAACAGCAGTGAAAAACAAATTGAAACCCGTTATTCTCGAACAACATACTCTTGGGGGTGCTATATACACTTTTCCCCGCTCAAAAATTATCATGACATCGCCCATGGATTTACCCCTTTTCGGAAAAGTTAAACTTTATGAAACCAACAAGGTTGAATTACTTTCTATCTGGAAAAAGGTTATTGAAAAATTCAAGATTGAAATTAAAGAAAACGAAAAAGTAATTAATATTCAAAAAGAAAACGGCCTTTTTAAAGTGGAATCAGAAACAGGCCTGAAACTAACAGCTCCCTTTGTCTTGCTGGCCATAGGCCGAAGAGGTACCCCCCGCAAACTGGGAGTTCCCGGTGAAGAATCACCCAAAGTGGCATATTGGCTGCTCGAACCCGAAAATATTTCAGGTAAAAAAATTATGATAGTGGGTGGTGGAGATTCTGCTGTCGAAGCTGCATTAATGCTTTGCGACCAAAACCAGGTAACTATTTCATACCGTGGAGATAAATTTAAAAGAGTAAAGCCTAAAAACAGGGAAAAAATTTCCACCGCTATTGATCAAAACAAAGTTAAAGTTTTATACAACACGAATGTAATACAGATTGAACCTGAAATTATTAAGCTAAAGAATCAGGAAGAAAAAATAATTGAAATTCCCAATGACCTGATTTACATCTTTGCAGGAGGTGAATTACCTACGGAATTTCTAAAACGAGCGGGTATCCTAATCACTCGTAAATTTGGAGAAGCTGTTTTAAAACATGATGATAAATAGTATGAAATCAACTGTTTTTATAGGCCTTTTTCTTCTTTTCGTAATGTATGGGTGCAATCTTTCAACACCGATTTCACCCGGTGAACTTGTAGATTCTCATAAACACCTGGAAGGAACCGGAAATTGCACGCAATGTCATTCACTGGGTAAACGTATTTCATCTGGAAAATGCCTGAAATGTCATCAAATTATCAAACAAAAACAAACAGAAAAGAAAGGTTATCATGGCTCGAGAAAAGTAAGAAAAAATAGCTGTATTAAATGTCATAGTGACCACCACGGAAGAGAATTTAATATTATTCATTTTGATACCCTGTCTTTTGACCATACTCTTACGGGTTATCAACTGGAGGGAAGTCATAAAGAACAAAACTGTAAATCCTGTCACAAAAAATCTCATATTCAAGCCGATACTTTTCTTACACGAAAAATCACATATATGGGATTATCCACATCATGCCTAAGCTGTCATGATGATTACCACAGAAAAACATTACCTGAAGACTGTGCCCAGTGCCATGGATTTAAAAAATTCAAACCCGCTTCGAAATTCAATCACGACAAGGCAAAATTTACCCTTAATGGAAAACACCGGGATGTAAAATGCATTCAATGTCATCCGGTTGACACTTTTCCGGAATATGTGTTTCAGCACTTTAAAGATATAGCTTTTGACAATTGTGCGGCTTGCCATGAGGATATTCATGAAGGCAAATTTGGCAATCGTTGTGATGAATGCCATGTTACTGAATCATTTCGTGATATATTACACCCCGAAAAATTTAATCATGATCTGACAGGTTATAGCTTGAAAGGAAAGCATAAAGGACTTGCCTGCAAAAAATGCCATGTTCAAAAAGCCACACTTCCACTACCTCATCAATATTGCTTTGACTGTCATGAAGACTATCACCGGGGAGAATTAACCCTCAACGGTAAATTAAGAAATTGCATTGAATGTCATTCAATGAGTGGTTTTGATATACCCAATTATTCAATAGAAGACCACAATCGCACTCAATTCAAACTTACCGGTTCACATACAGCTACTGCCTGTACCGATTGTCATAAAAAACAAAATAGATGGCATTTTAAAAATATTGGCAAATACTGCGCGGACTGCCATAAAAATATCCATAAAAATTTTATCAGTTCAAATTTTCTTAACTCTAAAGGTTGTGAAGGATGCCATTTTACTGAAAGCTGGCATTCCATTCATGGCTTTAACCACAACCTCACAAGGTTTGCCCTTTTAGGCAAGCACAGCAAGGTCAGTTGCAGGGAATGTCATTTTACTGAGGATGGAAAACAGCAATTTGCCAGCCTGAATGCTGATTGCCTCCAGTGCCACAAGGAACCCCATAACCGTCAATTTGAAGAAAACGGCACCACTGACTGTATTCGTTGTCATGCATTTGACAACTGGAAGGCGGTCAATTTTGACCATCATAATAC
>CAYNBC010000145.1:0-6135 GCA_964395255.1 uncultured Sphingobacteriales bacterium
TGTTGTTTTGTAAAATCTTTTGGTAAATTGTACTTCAAAATCATATAAACAAAAAATTAAAAAAAGCAATCTCTGGATTTTTTTAATCCCAGAATCCAGAATCAATAACAATAAGATGTTTTAATAGTTTGCCAGAAAATCGAAAAGGCATAGATTTGACTGCCTGAATAACATGTATATAAACTTAGGATTTCGTGATATGAGATTAATAGATGCTTTAAAAAATTATGAAGAAACAAAAAAAGCTATAGGCTATGTGCCACGCAAAGAAGCAAGTCAGGCAGATTATGACAGGATTGGCTTCAAAGCGGGGTTGGAGGTTCATCAACAACTCAAAACCCGTAAAAAACTTTTTTGTAATTGCCCTGCTGGAATTTACCATACTGATGATGATTATGATGCCGAACTGGTGCGACACATGAGACCTACGCTCAGTGAACTGGGTGAATATGACGGAACCGCCTTGATGGAGTTTAAAACCAGAAAAAATATTATCTATCGAATCAACAACGATACTGCCTGTACCTATGAAGTGGACGACACACCCCCTTTTCCCATCAACAAAGAAGCACTCGAAATAGCACTTGAAATTTCACTCCTGAGCAACTTGAATATTGTGGGTGAAGTTCATATTACCCGAAAACAATATCTTGATGGCAGTATTCCTACAGGATTCCAGCGGACAGCCATTCTGGGCGTGGAAGGAGAAATTCAATTACGCTCCAAAAAAGTCAGATTGATTCAACTCAGTATTGAAGAAGATGCTTGCCGTGAAATTTCAGATGTAGGGCACTGGCGCACCTATAAAACCGACCGCCTCGGTATGCCTTTAATTGAAACAGTTACTTATCCTGACTTTAAAAATCCTGATGAAGTTAAAGAAGGAGCTGATTACATCCGCTTTTTAAACCGGTCAACAGGTAAAGTATTTACCGGCCCGGGTTCTACCCGCGCTGACACCAATGTGAGTTGCAAAGGAGGTACAAGGGTTGAAATCAAAGGTGTACCCAGCACTAAGTGGATGCCTGAGCTTACTCACAATGAAGCTTTCAGGCAATGGGCTTTGCTTCATATCAAAAAACTCTTACGCGATAAAATCAAAGATTATAAAAACTGGAAACCTGAGCCCGTTGAATGGAAAGAAAATCAGTTTGTTTTTAATTTCCCCCCCCTGGATGATGCCATTCAGAACAATCAACCTGTTTATGCCATTAAATTACCTGGTTTTGCTGGTATATTATCCCATTTTACACAGCCCGGAAAATGTTTTGCCCATGAAATCAGTGACCGTTTAAAGGTGATTGCCTGCCTTGAAAAACCCAACATGGTACACAGTGAAGAGCTGGAACCTGTTCTGTCCGATGAAAAATGGGATTTTATTTTTGAAAAATTGAATGCATCTGAGGAAGATGCCATTATCATTACCTGGGGACCTGAGGAAGACATGCCCACTGCACTTGAAACCATCGAGGAAAGATGTAAAATGGCTTTTGAGGGAGTTCCTAATGAAACACGAAAATCATTTCCGGATGGTACAACCATTTTTGAAAGAGTATTACCGGGTGCCGACCGCATGTATCCCGATACCGATTCCGCTCCAATTCCCCTTACCGATGAATATATCGAACAATTGAAAAAAAATCTTCCTGTTCCGGTTTATGAAAGAATGAAACAACTTGACAGCTGGGGTGTTCCTCTTCATTATCAGGAATATCTGTTGAAAAAAAATCTGGTTCCTTTAATTGAAGAAATTGTTGATGAAACCGATTTCCCGCCCAAATGGGTAGCGCTTTTGTTTAGCCAGCACTTAAAGCACATCGAAAATAAATATCCCCGCTCCGCTGACTTTAAATATTCAATGATAAAAGCCCTGCTGAAGTATTTGAAGAATAACAACATTGATAAGGAAATTGCTATATATCTGTTGAAAGAACTTTATTTACATCCAAAAATGGATTTTGAATCTATTCTGAATACATTTGGGTTTGAGCGGCACAGCAGGGAAGAGATTTTCGAAAAAGTTCCATTTTTAATGAATAAATACAAGCAAACAGCCCGGCATTCCAATCCGGGAGCGCTAAAACGATGGATTATGGGTGAGCTGTTTCCTTCAGCCATCGGAAATATAAATTTGAAAGAATTATCGGATTGGGTTGATAACCAAATAAAAGATAAATAAAAAATGGCTGACGATATATTTCAGGGTTATAAAGGCAGAGCTTTAGAGCTATTGAAAAAATTCAATGCCCGTGTTTGGGGAAAATGCGAAGTTGAAACCACTCGTGGTTTTTTTACCGGCACCATATTACCCCGTTCCGAAAACGATGATGACCTTCATATTGTCATGAAAATTCCTACGGGTTATAATATAGGTCTGGATATTCGTACTATTAAAAATATCAAAGAAATTGATTACCAGAAAGCCAATTACCGGATACCGGAAAAAGAATTTCCATTTACAGAAGGATTACCTTATGTGAAGTTATTTGGTACCGGAGGTACCATAGCTTCACGGCTGGATTACCGTACAGGAGCCGTAATTCCTGCTTTCAGTCCCGGGGAATTATATGGTGCTGTACCTGAACTGGCACAAATCTGTAATTTGACCACCGAAAAAGTATTTGCCGTTTTCAGCGAAAACATGGGCCCAAAGCAATACATTGCGCTTGCACATGCTATTGAAAAAGAGATAAAAAAAGGTATTGACGGAATTGTTATCGGGCACGGTACAGATACCTTACAACATACGGCAGCAGCTCTTTCATTCATGGTTCAAAATCCACCCATACCCATTGTTCTGGTCGGTTCTCAAAGGAGCTCCGACAGGCCCAGTTCCGATGCCGCCCTGAATCTGATGCATGCCATGTATGCTGCCGGTCATTCCGATATTGCCGAAGTAATGGTATGCATGTTTGGCCCTACTTCCGATGAATACGGATTGCTTCACCGCGGAACAAGAGTCAGAAAAATGCATTCTTCATACAGAAGTACGTTCCGTACAATTGGTGACACGCCTTTGGCCATGGTAACCCGTAACAAAATAACTCATATTAAAAGAGAATACAACAAAAGACGTAATGACAGGAATGTAATTATTAAACCTTATTTTTCGGATAAAGCAACCATGCTCTACTACTATACAGGCATGAAACCTGATATCATGTATTCCATGGTGGACCTGGGTTATAAAGGAATTGTCATAGTGGGCACCGGCCTCGGTCATGTAAACAAAGAGCTGTATCCTGCTCTGGAATATGCCCGTGAAAAAGGTGTTTCAGTATTTATGACAGTTCAGACCATCTGGGGCTATGTGCACATGTTCGTTTATGATACTGGCAGGGATATGATGGCCAAAGGAGTGGTGCCCCTGGGAAATATGCTGCCCGAAACAGCCTACATCAAACTGGGTTGGGTTCTTGGTCAAACTGAAGACCCCGAAGAAGTGAAAAAACTTATGTTAACACCCATGTGTTCAGATATTACAGAGCGTGAACCTTACAACGGTTATCTGGTGTATCAGGGTGGCGTTCCTGAAGTTGAGGAGTTTATACGCAAAGTCCATAAATAATTCGAATTTTTATCCACTTATCACAATACAAGGATGGGATAAAAATGACTGTATTGAGTACCAGAGATAATTCTGATAAAATAAACTCCAGCTTTTAACCTTGTTCTATTGATGGATAAGCTTTGCAGAGGTTTGTTTTGCAAAGCTTGCCTTAATACCATTTTTCCATAACTGTCCCGGAATTCGATAAATTGAGGCGAATTTCCGTTTTTCATTTTAATGAAAATGATATCTCTGGCAGGATTGGGATAAATGATAATATCCCTGGCAGCCTGTTGTTTGTTGCTTTCCGTTCCTGTACTGAAATCGGTAATTTTTTTACCCACGGCCTGTAAAACTTCCCTCTTGTGTGCGTCCTGATTAAAATAGGAAACAAAAGCCACAGCCTCCATATCATTGATTTTCCAGGATTCAGGTATTTCAATATTCTGGAAGGTATAGGTATATTTTAGATTGACCGCAGGCTCATCCGGAATGACTCCATGAAGACCCCATGCCCCTGAAGGAATTTTTCGGACAACCCGGTGATGTACATAGCCCACAACAGGATTGCCAAGCCCATACAGCGGATGTCCCGGGGTATTGTTGAAATAATTGGTCTGGTCGTAACCCGGCCCATAACCAACTATGCTGTCTTCAACCAGAAAAAGATTGAGCCGGATATCACCACTGGCAGGTTGCCGGGTAAAAATAACATTTACTTTGCATTCCAGTATTCTGTTGACTGTATCCAGCGTGTTGATGATTTCCAGTTCAAGAAAAGATGTATCCTGTTGGTGTTGGCTTACTATACTATCCCATTTTTGACGGGAAATAGCAATGTAAGGTTCTTTGGTATAGGGAGGCAAAGGAATATCCCAGCGGTTGATACATGCTGCCGGTGCAAAAGTTGTAAAATCCCGGGCAATAGGAATACTGTTGGGTGCAGTCATCGAATCTACACCAAAGCCAGCATGATGTGTCACCCAGATTACATTATCGTATTTTTCGGAAATTTCCTGGGCAATAATATCTCCGTCAGGGCAAAATCCACACTTGGCCGTTGAAAATTCTTCAAGTAATATATTGCGTATTTGCGCAGACGAAGTGCAAACAGTTGAAAGTAAAAGAATAATGATTTTGCTTAAAATGAAAATAACAGTAGTAAATTTTGTTTTCATAAGCTTTCAATTGTAAACATTAAACTTTATAGTTGTGTAAAAATAGTGATTATGTATTACTTAGACAAATGAAAACGCTTTGATTCAGGTTCTGCAAATTTTATTTATGTTATGAAAAAGCAGTATAAAGGTCAGGTGTGCCACTCAATATTCGTCCCAGCTTTTGATATCCAGTTGTTCGGGTTTAATCCGGCAAAATGCGTTGATAAATGCATGAGCCAGGCGGGCGTTGGTAATCAAAGGGATGCCGTAATCCACGGCCGTTCTTCGAATCAGGTAATCGTTGTCCAGTTCTCCTTTCGATAGGTTTTTCGGAATATTTACAACAAGATGTATTTTTCTGTTTTTAATGAAATCCACAGCATTGGGTTTTTTTCTTTCATCTGGCCAGTACAAAAGCTCTGATGGTATGCCATTTTGTTTCAGGAATCGATGTGTTCCCCTTGTGGTAAACAATCTGTAATTTTTTTTATGCAGCAAAATGGCTGAGTTCAAAAGTTCAGATTTGTCTTTAGCGGGCCCCGAAGAAATAAGAATATTTTTTTCTGGTATGGTATAACCCACCGAAAGCATGGCTTTAAGGATAGTTTCGTAATAGTCGGTACCCAGGCAACCCACTTCACCTGTAGAAGCCATTTCAACACCCAGAACAGGGTCGGCTTTGTGTAATCGGTTAAATGAAAACTGAGGAGCTTTGACACCAATATAGTCCAGGTCAAAAATAGATTTTGAAGGTTTTTCGACCTGCTGACCCAGCATAATTCGTGTACTTAAATCTATAAAATTTATTTTCAGAACTTTAGACACAAAAGGCATGCTCCGTGATGCTCTTAAATTGCATTCAATCACTTTAATATCGTTATCCCGTGCCAGAAATTGAATATTGAAAGGCCCCGTAATATTAAGTTCACGAGCAATCAAACGCGTGATTTTTTTTATTCTCCTGATGGTTTCTATATAAATTTTTTGTGCAGGAAAAACAATGGTAGCATCTCCCGAATGGACACCGGCAAACTCTACGTGTTCCGTAATAGCATAAACTATAATTTCACCTTTGTTGGCAACGGCATCAATTTCAATTTCCTTGGCGTTTTCGATAAATTCCGAAACCACTACGGGATACTTTTTCGAAACCTTTAAGGCCAGTTTTAAATATTGCTCTAGTTCTTCGTGATTGGATACAACATTCATCGCTGCTCCGGAAAGCACATAGGAAGGGCGAATCAATAAAGGATATCCTGTTTCTTTAATAAAGTTGTAGAGGTCTTTCACCGAAGAAGCTTCAGTCCAGCGGGGCTGGTCAATGTTCAATTTGTCAAGCATATAGGAAAAACTATGGCGGTTTTCTGCACGGTCGATATAAACAGGAGGCGTTCCCATAATAGGGACATTTTCCCCTGCAAGCCG
>CAYNBC010000146.1:0-6129 GCA_964395255.1 uncultured Sphingobacteriales bacterium
GCTTTAAATGGTTAGATTGTTTTATTTTTATCTGGATAATCCAGTACGATGCCCAGATAACAGCACTCAATAATGCCAGCCATATACCCAAATCAGAAATATGCTGACCTGTGTGTTGGAACGACCTGTTGATAGTAAGAATACCAGCAAAACCCAGTATCAATGCAATGACTTTTAGAAAATCAAGGCGTTCTTTTAAAAATAAAACGCTCAAAACAGCCAGCCACAAGGGCCATGTATAATTTAATGGCTGCGCAACATGTGCCGGAAGTAATTCATAAGCCTTAAAAAGCACCAGGTAATAGGCAAGCGGATTGATGAACCCGATTAAGACCGCAAGCCCATTTTCTCTGGACTTGTTTTTTTGAATTATGGAAAAATTTTTTATGTCTGCAATGGCATTTACCAGAAAAACAAACCATGAAGTAATAAGGGAAATCAGGAAAAGCGTTTCCGGTGTTGTATGGTGAAGTGTTAGTTTGAATGCCGTTGCCACTGTTGACCAGAGGAATACAGCCAGCAATACCAGGGTGACTTGTTTGTTCAGAACCGTATTTAATTTTCTTTCAGGCATTTATCATTAGCATTAAAAATACTCCGATGGACAATTAAAAATTCGCTTAAATGTGTCAGGATTTTTACTCCAGACAAGTCCTTAAAATGCTTTTCCCTTATTTTTTGAATTCGTTCATATCCCGGTTGTTTCCGTATGAATGTCATCCAGTCAATTTGTATTCAAAAATAGCTAAAGATTAATACAGGCTAAGGGCTTTAAAAATTTTTGATAATTAGCAAAGAATAGCTGGAAAAATATTTTCCCCAAAATGAAACCCAACACCATTAAAATTATACTTTTGCAAAAATTTCATCCATCATGAATGTAGAAAAAATATTACTTAATCTGGAATCACGGCATCCGGGTGAAACGGAATATTTACAGGCTGTGCGTGAGGTACTTTATTCCATTGAACATGTTTATAACGAAAATCCTCAATTTGAGGAGGCGGGTATCATTGAAAGAATGATAGAACCAGACAGGGTTATTACCTTTAAAGTTCCGTGGGTCGATGATGAGGGAAATGTACATGTAAACCTGGGCTATAGAGTACAATTCAATAATGCGCTCGGTCCTTATAAAGGAGGCCTGAGGTTCCACCCCAGTGTCAATCTCTCGATTCTTAAATTTTTAGGATTTGAACAAATTTTTAAAAATGCCCTTACAACCCTGCCTCTGGGTGGTGGCAAAGGTGGCTCGGATTTTAATCCCAAAGGAAAATCCGAAAGAGAAATTATGCGCTTTTGCCAGGCATTTATGTTAGAATTATGGAAAAACATTGGTCCCGAAATGGATGTTCCTGCCGGTGATATTGGTGTGGGAGGTCGTGAAATAGGATATCTGTATGGAATGTATAAAAAACTTACAAGAAACCACAGTGGTGTTCTTACCGGAAAAGGAACAGAATGGGGTGGGTCATTAATCCGTCCTGAAGCTACAGGTTTTGGAAATGTTTATTTTGCCAGTGAAATGCTGGCTACCCGGGGTGAGTCATTTGAAGGCAAAACAGTTGCTATCTCCGGATTTGGTAATGTTGCCTGGGGATCTGCACTCAAAGCTACGCAGCTGGGGGCCAAAGTAGTTACCATTTCAGGCCCTGACGGATATGTTTATGATCCGGATGGTATTTCCGGTGAAAAAATTGATTTTATGCTTGAACTCAGGGCTTCGAACGAAGATATTGTAAAACCTTATGTTGATAAATTTCCTGAAGCTCAGTTCTTTGAAAAAAGAAAACCCTGGGAACAAAAAGTGGATATAGCTCTTCCCTGTGCAACTCAAAATGAACTGGACAAAGAAGATGCTGAAATGCTCGTCAATCAGGGTTGCATGTGTGTAAGCGAAGGTGCAAATATGCCATGTACTCCCGAGGCTATTGAAATCTTTAAAGAAGCACGCATTTTATATGCTCCGGGTAAAGCTGCAAATGCGGGAGGTGTTGCTACTTCCGGGCTTGAAATGACTCAAAACTCAATGAAGCTTAGATGGTCGAGAGATGAAGTGGAGCAACGCCTTAAATGGATTATGAAAAACATCCACGATCAATGTGTCAAGTACGGAAAACAGGATGATGGTTATGTAGATTACGAAAGAGGTGCTAATGTTTCCGGCTTTTTGAAAGTGGCTAATGCCATGCTTGACCAGGGAATTGTTTGATAAGAAATGCATAATTACCTTCTCTGAAGCTGCCTGTCCCGGGCAGCTTTTTTTTTTGGCATATTACTTGGATTTTATATCACAGGGTTTCACCAGTTAAACAAGGAGGTAGTTATGAAAAAGTTTGTATTGTTAATCATTATTTTGGCTTCAGTATCAACACTGAAAGCCAATTATTCGGAATTGGTTCTGCGTTTTCAGGGAAATATGAAATACAGGGTCGTATTAGATGGTACTCATTATAAAATCCATTCTCATGCACTTTTCTTACCTGACCTTTTTCCGGGATACCATCATGTGAAAATAATTTCCATGCATCCTTATTTAAAAATTAAAAAAATTATTGTCAAAAAAATCTATTTACCTCCATATCAAAAAGTTGTATATCAATATCATCCATCCTATGGGCTTAGCATGGTTAAGTCAATTCGCATTGTAAGGGAACCAGTCCGTCATACCGGGGTAGTATCCCGCCATTCTATAATGAAAAGATATGAGTATGAAATTCTTTTGAACAAGTTGGACAGGATTTATTTCGAAAGCGCCAAAAAAAGATTTATTAAAACCACATTAAGAAACCATTACCTTACAACCCATCAGCTCATTGGAATTTTATCCCGGTTCGATTTTGAATTCAACCGGCTCGAACTTGCCAAATGGGCTTATCCTAATATTATTGATAAAGAAAACTTCAACAGAATTTACTATCTATTCCATTTCAATTCCAGCATTCGCGACCTTGAAAAATTCATCTACCGACACGAGCGCTTTTATCGGTAAAAGCCCTTCCCAATCCATTCTGCAGGAAATGAATTTTTTTATTATTCATCTTCTTATTTTTACATGTTTGCCTTTCCTTAGTTTTGCAGAATGAAAATTTTCTTCTTTTGCCTTCTGGAATTAGTCATCGGTGCATTCCCTGTTATTTATGCACAGGAAAACGATAGCATTGTTACCATAGACTCCATCCTTATTTCCGGCAATCATCAAACGGATGCGAAATATATTTTTCGCTTTCTGGAATTTAAACAAGGTATGCAGGTGCGAAGCGGTGAATTGGATACTTTAATAAATCATAGCAGGCATAATCTTATCAATACCGACCTCTTTTTAAAAGTGGAAATTAACAGACAGCCTGTTTCCCATTTTCATGTTAAGATTCATGTTATTGTAAAAGAACGCTGGTATTATTTTGCTTATCCCATATTTGAGTTAACCGATCGTACTTTTAATGAATGGTGGGTGGTTCATAAACACAAACTCTCACGGATTGATTATGGATTAATGGTAAAATTCAAAAACCTGAGAGGAAGAAATGAACAATTAAACCTGACATTGAAAACAGGATATTCAAATACGCTTCACCTGGATTATCTCATACCTTTTTATAACGAAAAGTTCAAGAGCGGATTAAATCTTTTCCTCTACATGGACAGAAGCTCTGAAGTTGCTTTCTCTACTGACGAAAATAACAGGATTTTATATTATTCCAACGGAAAGAACAATAGAAAGAGGTATGAAGGTGGTTTAACATGGATTATTCAACCAGGCATTCATACAAGACATTTTTTAAGCATATCATATCGCTCCATTCAGTTAAGTGATAGTTTGTTCGCCTTAAATTCCCACTACTTACCATCATTTTTGCCCGAAACACATTTTCTGGAGGCATCCTACTCACTTCAATCCAGCCATTTCGACCGGAATTATTATCCACAAAAAGGATGGTCAGTCAGTTTGAATTTCGATTACAGATACGGAGGCTTCAGTGATTGGATTGTAGATGCTACTGGTTCTGCAGCTCTCCCTATTTTCAAGGATTTTAGTTATTTCATATCAACTTATCTTTCCGCCAGTCACAGGGATAATTATTTTTATGAAGCTTTAAATCTCGGATACAATGGTATATTTCCAAGAGGATATGAATGGTATTTACTGACAGGTAGTCTGGGTTATTTAAACAGAAATGAGCTGAACTACAGAATCCTGATGAAAGACATTTATTTTTTGAATAACGGAAAGTATCCCAGATTTAACCCGGTGCCACTTCATATTCATTTTAAAATTTTCTCCGACAATGGATATGTTATGTCATCTGACAAAACAAACAAATTTGAAAACAGGTTTCTGTTGAGTTATGGTGCTGGAATTGATTTTGTCAGTTATTACAATATTGTTGTGCGGCTAGAATATGCATTAAACCAGCAGGGGGATAAAGGATTTTTCATCCATTTCAACAAAATGTTTCTGGATTGATTATCTTTTAATTTTGAATGAGTCCGTCTTTCAGCATCAGAGTTCTGTCGGACATAGCCGCAAGTTCCCGGTTATGGGTAACAATTAAAAAGGTTTGTCCGTAATGGTCTCTTAATCGGAAAAACAACCGGTGCAATTCTTCTGCATTCTTCGAATCCAGATTGCCTGAAGGCTCGTCAGCCAGAATAATTCTGGGATTGTTGATGAGTGCCCGTGCCACGGCAACGCGCTGCAATTCTCCTCCCGACAATTCCGAAGGTTTGTGTGTTAGCCTGTTTTCCAGACCCAGGTAAGATAAAATCTCACGGGCTCTTTCTTCTGCATATTTTCTGGCTTCTTTCCGGATTAAGGCAGGTATGATTACATTTTCCAATGCTGTAAATTCAGGCAATAAATGATGATGTTGAAAAACAAATCCTATTGTATCCTGACGTAGTTTGTTCAGTTTTTCATTGCTCAAAGTCGAAATATCCTGACGATCCAGAAGAATGCTTCCTTCATCAGCTTTGTCAATGGTACCAATTATATGTAACAAGGTGCTTTTGCCGGCACCGGAAGGGCCAACAATAGATACAACTTCCTTTTCTTCCACCTGAAAACTTACGCCTTTTAATACCTGTACGGTACCGTACGATTTTTTTACATTTTCAACCTGAATAAGCATAAATGATTAAATACTTTTCAGCACTTTGCGATAAAACAGGATAATAATAAATACACCTATGGTTATACTGCTGTCGGCAAGATTAAATACAGGCTGGAAAAAAACGATGTGTTTGCCTCCCAGTAAAGGAACCCAATCAGGTAAATAAGTATTAATCAGGGGGAAATATAACATATCTACTACCCTGCCATGAAACCATGTATCATAATTAAAAATAACCCCGTAAAAAACAGAATCAATAATGTTTCCCAGCGCCCCAGCAAATATCAAACACACAGCATAGATAAATCCGCTGGGCAATTTTTTACGAACACTGTAATAGATAAAATAAGCAATGAGTAAAACAGCAAATATGCGAAAAAGTGTTAAAATAATTTTACCCAGTCTGCCACCAATTTCCAATCCAAAGGCAAATCCGTAATTTTCCGTAAAATGAAGTATAAACCAGTTACCCAGAACAGGTATCTCCTGATGGAGAACCATATGGGTTTTTACCCAAATTTTAAATAACTGGTCAATCAATAAAACAAAAAAAACAAATAAGGCAGGCTTATAAAGTTTCACCTTAGCTTCTTTGCTTTTGTTTGGCTTCGATGCTCAGTGTTGCATGAGGTACTGCTCTGAGTCTTTCTTTGGAAATTAATTTGCCGGTTTCACGGCAGATACCATAAGTTTTATTCTCAATTCTTACGAGAGCAGCTTCAAGATTTTTTATAAATTTTCTTTGCCGCTCGGCAAGCTGGCTAAGGTTTTCTTTTTCAATAGCCCAGCTATTGTCATCCAGGAGTTTATTAACCTGATAAGTATCTGTAATGTCGTTTTCGTTCGGATTTAAAATAGATTCGTTCAGAAATTCCAATTCTTTTCTGGCTTTCTCAAGCTTTTCAAGGATGATTTGTTTGAATTCTTCCAATTCTTCATCCGAGTATCTCAGTTTTTCTTCGGCCATATAATTATACCTTTTTGAGTTCAACCTTTAATTTATAATCTTCTATGT
>CAYNBC010000147.1:0-2900 GCA_964395255.1 uncultured Sphingobacteriales bacterium
GTCCGGTATAGTATCCGTTTTTTAAGAATAAAATCTCATACATTTCGAGTGGAAGAAGCCATTCTTCGGGATATTCATTCCGAATGTGATCCCATGCCTCGAATAGTTTATCAAGCGGTTCACGGCCTTCCCGGATATTTCTGATCAGGGAATATAAACCATGCAGCCGGATTGAGCGTTCGTCATGTTTTATTTTATGCGTTTTTTCAGCCGGTGGGTTAAAATGCAATTCAAATGCAAAAGGATCTGCCGGTCCGCTAAAGACCGAAATAATATCCTGTCCTACGGCCATGTCGTATATGCCCCAGTCGGGTTTAAAAAGATATTCATTTTTGTGTTTTACACTGCAATCGCTAAATGAGATTAGAAGAACTTTTCCGTTTCTTCTCAGAATATTTTCCACTTTTCCCTGAACCTGCACTCCGCTTTCAAATTCCAGGCTTGCATGGAAACCTTTTTTTATTCCGGCTTTTTCCAGTTCCGAGTCGCTGTATTTTTCGAGTGGTTGGGTAGCATTTCTTAACCGCCCGACCGGACTACCAAACCCTTCAGCATGATAATCTTTACCGTGTCCTTCAATAACCTTGTCATTATAACACAACATAGCCGGGCCAGAAATCTGGATATAAGCCGGCTTTTGCTTCCACTCATGAAAATGCGTAACGGTACCGCTAACCTGCAAACCCGATGAATAAACCGCAGTGGCTGTATTCCCGGAATCAACAGCCAATTTCAGTCCGTATATTCCCCCTCTCTTCAGAGCCATGGTATCGGCAAATTTTTCAAGAACTTTATGCAATGTTTCAAAATCGGGTGTAACAAACAATTGTGGTTGGGGTTTGGTAATGTCAAACGAAACATGCTGTGCTTCCAACGAATAAGGCAGTTTTTTAACTTTATCCGAAAGGCACCATTTACTTTCACCAATGCTTGAGAGCAGCCCTGCACCATATATTTTCGGATGGTTCAAATCCCCGATCAATCCATATTCAACAGTCCACCAGTGAAGATTTCTGATCCGGGACATTTCGGAGGGTTCTCCCATATCCGATTCAAGCAAGGCCAGCATTTTTTCCGCTTGTTTTATTTCATTTTCAGGTGTGTAAGGATCGGCTTTGAGGATAGACAAATGCCTGATGGCTTCATATTGGCGATAATCCTGCCTGGAGGAAAAAGCCTTGCTACCCAGCTCCCCAAATCGAACCAGATAGGCTGAATATTCCTCATCGGCAATTATGGGTGCATGACCTGCCGCTTCATGAATAATATCGGGAGCAGGCGTATACTCAATCTGGTCTATAGGCCGAATATCTGCTGCTATTACCAGTACATGATAAGCCTGAAATTCCATAAATGCAGCCGGAGGAATAAAGCCATCTACGGCAACGGCAGCCCATCCAATCTGTTTTAAAATCCTGTTCATGCCATACATATGGGGTATGGAATCAATCGAAATACCTGTTTTTTTCAGTCCTTCCAGATATGAATGATGGGCTACCCGCGGAAGATAATCCACATTTTGCCTCATAACATATCTCCAGACAGCATGGTCCTGGGGTGTATATTCATTGTATGGCTGATCAATAACTAGGTCCATCAAATGCTGAGGGAGCTTTTCCAGAACTTCATTCATTTCCATGGTTGCATTTTTACAAATATACAAATTTATTTAGACTTGTTTTAATTAATTAGTTTCAATAAATTTTAAGAATTCTCAGCATTTTATTACATTTGATTTAAACATTGCAAAATGATATATATTACACGAAAAGAACACTTCAATGCGGCTCACCGGGTATATGACCCGGCAATTTCAGACGAAGAAAATTACAAAAAATATGGTGCTTGCTCCAATCCCAACTGGCACGGGCATAATTATACTTTGTATGTAACTGTTAAGGGACAGGTTTCGGAAAAAGCAGGATATGTCATGGACCTGAAATTTTTAAGTCAGATTATTAAAGAAAAGATTCTCGACAAAATAGACCATAAAAACATCAATCTGGAAGTAGATTTTATGAAAGACATACAGCCCACTGCTGAAAATATTGCCATTGCTATTTTTCGTCAGTTAAAACCTGAAATTGAAAAATATGGGGTTCAATTACACCGCATAAAACTGGAGGAAACTGAAAATAATTTTGTGGAATATTTTGGAGAATAACCTGATTATGATACAGATTGACCCTGAAATAAAATCGTGCTGCCCCAACATAAAATTAGGCATTATTACCGGCCGGGTAATCGTTACCGAACCCATTGAGCAACTATGGAGTGAATTTGAATCGGTGTTATATGAAAAAAGTCAGTTAAGTTTTGAAGAAGTCAAAGAAATTCCTCCCCTATTACAGGCCAGGGAATCCTATAAAAAACTCGGTAAAGACCCTAGCAGGTACAGACTTTCGGCAGAAGCATTGCACCGCAGGCTTATTAAAGGAAGAAGTCTTTACAGAGTAAATAATGTTGTTGACATTTTAAATCTGATTTCCCTTCAATCCGGATATAGCATTGGTGGTTACGACAAATCGAAAATTGATTTTCCTATTGTGCTAAAAAAAGCTAAAGCTGAGCCCTATCGGGCCATTGGCAGAGGTGAGCTGAATATTGAAAACCTGCCTGTTCTTTACGATAAATCAGGACCTTTTGGTTCTCCTACTTCGGATTCCGAACGAACGATTATAGATTTGAATACACGGGAAATTTTATGGGTATTTTTCAACTTTGCAGGAAATGATGATTTACTTCTCTGGCTTGAAAAAAGCGTTCAGCTTCTTGAAAGATTTGCTTCCGCTTCAGAAGTTAATAACCTGATTATTTAAGAACTTTTTCCGGAAAATTTTTTAAGAAAAATTCCATTATATTTTCCTTAAAAGCAGAGGTGGCTTCATCCAGATTTACTT
>CAYNBC010000147.1:2910-6100 GCA_964395255.1 uncultured Sphingobacteriales bacterium
GCATTGAAGTGCCCACCTCCCTGAAAATATTGACGGGTAAATTCATGGCAGGGAAAATAGGTTTTGCTTCTCATTGAAAGCTTGATTTTCCCATCCCTTTCGGTAAGCAGAGCAGAAACCTCTATTTCTTCTATCGACAGCGGCATATTCACCAATCCCTCTGTATCTGAGGCTTCGGACTGAAATTTATCCATTTCGTTCCGGGAAAGGGCAATCATGGCAACTGGAAGACCATGAATTTGCTGCAATTTTTGATAAAATGCAAATCCCCATAATTTCAGACGGTTCAGACTAAAATTATCATAAATTTTTCGATAAATTTCGGAATGGTCGATACCACTTTCCATAAGTCTGGCCGCAATCCTGTGTGTTTCGGGGCTGGTATACTGAAAGCGAAAAGAACCGCTATCAGCAACCAGAGCAGCAAAAAGGTTTATGGAAATATCTTTATCTTCCAGGGCATCTGGCTGGATATACTCAATCAACCTGAAAACACCTTCAGCCGAAGCAGCAAAATGGGTACTCCAGATTTTATAATCAAAAACATTTTCAGGTAAAGTATGATGGTCAATCAGAATTTTAAGAGCTTTACTTTTAAGAATTAAAGGTCCGCTATCTCCATTTCTTTTAAGCTCATTAAAATCAATAACAAAGATGAGTTCAGCATTTTGAAGGAATTGCTGAATTTCGGCTTTATTTTCAGGCCAGAGATGAACATTTTCAATACCCGGCATCCATTTGTCCAGATTACTGTGTTGTGTAGGGAAAAAAATGAAAGGATTTTTACCGGCATATTTTTTCAGGAAAAGATACAGTGCCAGTGAGGAACCAATGGCATCCGTATCCGGCCTGACATGACAGGTAATGACAATATGCTTTGATTTTTTAATTTCCTCCGCTATAGCTTTCAGGTCCATGGTTATCTTTTAAAAAACAAATTTAGAAAAGCCCTGAGCTTACCTCTTCTTTTTAAAAAAGTTTTTCAACAGATTACTGGATTCTTCCATTAAAATACCCGATTTCACGAGCGTTTTAGGGTGCAAAAGTAAAGGTGAATAGAGCGAATAGCCTTTTTTGGGGTCGGGGGCAGCATAAACAAGCTGTTTGATTTGAGCCATGGCTATAAGATGAGCGCACATAGGACAGGGCTCAAGGGTAACATAAATGGTACAGTCCTGTAGGTATTTGGCTCCCAAATGCTGGCATGCAGCACTGATGGCTATCATTTCTGCATGAGCAGAAACATCATTTAATGTCTCTACCTGATTAAAACCTTTCCCAATAATTTTATTTTCACAAACCACAACAGCTCCAATGGGTATTTCATCCTCCTCAAAGGCACGATGCGCAAGTTCCAGCGCTTTTTTCATAAAATATTCATCTGTATAAAGCCGGATGGTCATTTCACAATTGTAAAATAATGTTAAGCCTGTGCATCTTTAATGCTAATTGCAAACTTAAAACTAACTTTGCTTGTAAAAAACATTTCTCCTAAATATGAACAAAATAATTTATTTCTGCATAATTGCCTTATTTCTTCCTTCTCTGAAATTATTTTCACAAAGCCAGAATTCAGAGGTTCAGGAAATTATCCAGCAAATTATTGAAGAGAAACTACACCCTGCTGAATCTCATTTTTCATTAGAAGGTCAAAAAAATATATCCAACCTGATAGACAGTATCCATGAAAAGATAGTAGCTCAGGAAGTGGATGCAGAATCGGAAGTTCATGCAGCCATCAATCCTGTTGACTCATCAAATATGGTTTTTTCCCCTATTCAATTAATTTTTCGGGGTACTTATTATGAACCCAAAATGCCTATCTATTACAGTTATGACTTTGGAAAGACCTGGCAGAGAAGTAAATTTGAGCCACGGTATCCCGACAGCCAGATGATTGTAAGAGGAGGTGGCGACCCTTGCTTTGCTTTTGATGCAAACGGGAAGCTTTATTTTTCATGGATTCACCTCAACAAATTAGGTCAAGACAACGATACCGTATTATGGTCAATGCTTTGGGCCGAATCTGAAGATGGAGGAAAAAGCTGGACGATGCAGGATAATCCCTATATTGAAGTCTCTACTGGCAAATTACCATACAGTTTTCAGGTCATCTCCGACAAAGAATGGCTTGCCTGTGACCGTTCATCTTCTCCCTACCGCAATAATCTTTATGCAGCCTATTTTCTTGTTGATGCAACACAAAACAGACAGGCCATAGTTGTAAAAACCAAACCTGCTGACAGCAATGCTTTTAATCCGGAGCCGGTAATTGTAGCTGAAGGTAATGGCAACCGGATACAATTTGCCAGTATTGATGTAGGGCCTACCGGGGTGGTTTATGTTAGCTATTTTTATAACAATAATTCGCTTTTTGTAGCCAGATCTTACAACGGAGGAAAATCGTTTACTTATCCCGTTTTCGTAACCAACCTGCACAGACCTGTTTCCATCAGAGGTATAAGTACAAGCCGTATTTATCCGGCTCCTCAATTGGCTTGTCACCCTGCTGATTCCAGCAAAATATACATTACTTACACAGCAGACGGTTTGTTTACAACAGGAAAAACCAGAGCCGATATATATCTTGTCAGGTCTGAAGATGGAGGCAATAGCTGGGAACAACCTGTTATTATTCATGATACATCATGGACAGAACCACGCGACCAATTTTATTCAACGATAAGTGTAAACAAACAAGGTATTATATCCCTGTGCTGGTATGATGCAAAGTTTTCGAAAGTTATGAGTAGTAATGATAGAGTTTATTATTCAATGGCTCATTCCTTTGATGGTGGAAAAACATTCACTTTTCCTGTCAGATTATCCCTTGAACCTACTGATTTTGGTACCGTAGGTTTAAAAAACAACAGCTTTGGTATTGGCGAATACACCCAGGTGATAAGTACATCCCATCAGGCTGTTTGTTTCTGGGCAGATGGCCGGACTGGTGACGGTAACCTTAACATATTCATGGCTATCAAACCCATTTCCCGTTATTCGGAAGTCATTGAAGTGAAAAGCTATTCAAATTCCATTCATGTTGTATCCGCCAGTTTACATTCCGGTTCCCTTAATATTACGCTCAAAAATCCGGGCTTAATTCAAAAAATTAATATTAAGCTGTATGCTATTTCCGGGAAAGAAATTTTATCAGAAGAGAGACTTATATATCCCGGTAAAAACCAAC
>CAYNBC010000148.1:0-6048 GCA_964395255.1 uncultured Sphingobacteriales bacterium
ACTATGGTTCGTTCATCGGGTTCAAAAATAAAATTGACCCCATGAAATGCTTCTTCCTGGCTTTCTCTTTTCTCGTACTTCAGGGGTAAAAACTGTTGTTTCAAGGTGTAATAAACAGCAGGATTTTTAAAGGAATTGTAAACGAAATAAACCAAATCATATTCCTTTTGAATAAAGGAATTCAAAACATTTGCAGCCAATTTTTCAATTCTCTTGTAAGAAAAGTCTCCTGCCAGGTTGAAATGCTTATCTACCACGGTGTATTTCTTCTTTGAAAAATAATCATAGGCTTTGCGGCCTAAACACATTAATTCTATATGGCTGTTGTAATGTTCTTTTTTCAGGTCATTAAACAACCGGACAGTTTCACGAATAACAGCTGCATTGTATGAGCCACAAAGTCCTTTGTCGGAAGTTACGGGTATGATAAGAATACGGGATATCTCGCTTTGCCTGTAGTAAGGATTAAGATGAAGGTCTTCTATGCCTGCAGACAACTCATTGATGGCTTCGTCCAGCTTGGAAGCATAGGGACGAATCCGGATGATGGCATCCTGGGCTTTTTTTAGTTTGGCAGCAGCCACCATTTTCATGGCTTTGGTAATTTGCTGGGTCGATTTGACCGAGCTAATTCTTCTCCTTATTTCTTTCAGATTAGCCATGCAGAAGATTTTTATACATAATTCTTCTCAACTTCAGCAGCTATTTCCTTTAAACGGTTTTTGATATTGTCATCAATGACACCCGATGCCAATGTTTTGAATATCTCAGGATCTTTGGCTTCAACTGTTTCAAGAAATTCTTTTTCAAAATCGCGGACTTTTTTCACCGGTATATTTTTAAGCAAGTTGCTAGTTCCCAGATAGATAATGGCTATTTGCTTGCCAACGGGCATGGGTGAGTAGCGGTTTTGTTTTAAAATTTCCACATTTCTTTCGCCTTTGGCAAGGGTGGCGCGGGTAGCTGCATCAAGGTCAGAACCAAATTTGGCAAAAGTTTCCAGCTCGCGATATTGTGCCTGGTCCAATTTCAGAGTACCGGCCACTTTTTTCATGGATTTTATCTGTGCTGCACCACCTACACGAGACACGGAAATTCCGACATTGATGGCCGGGCGAATACCTGCATTGAATAGATTGGATTCAAGAAATATCTGACCGTCTGTAATGGAAATGACATTGGTAGGAATATAGGCAGAAACATCACCAGCCTGGGTTTCGATTATAGGCAAAGCTGTTAATGAACCTCCTCCTACTACTTTTCCTTTCAAAGATGGGGGAATATCGTTCATCTGAGCTGCTACCTCATCGGCTTCAATTACCTTGCAGGCTCTTTCAAGCAAGCGGCTGTGAAGATAAAATACATCTCCAGGATAAGCCTCCCTTCCCGGAGGTCTCCTGAGTAACAGAGATACTTCTCGATAGGCAACAGCCTGTTTTGATAAATCATCGTAAATGACAAGTGCAGGCCTGCCTGTATCCCTGAAATATTCACCTATAGCACATCCGGCAAATGGAGCATAAAATTGTAATGGTGCTGGTTCTGAAGCTGAGGCTGTTACCACCACTGTATAATCCATGGCGCCATATTCTTCCAGCGTTTTAACAATTTTGGCAACATTGGATTCCTTTTGTCCAACAGCTACATATATACAATAAACAGGTTCTCCTTTTTCAAAATTTTCACGCTGATTGATGATAGTATCAACGGCAATGGTAGTTTTCCCCGTTTGGCGGTCACCGATAATCAACTCCCTTTGACCCCTTCCAATAGGAATCATGGCATCAATGGCTTTGATACCGGTTTGAAGAGGTTCGTTCACCGGCTGACGAAAAATAACACCCGGAGCTTTTCTCTCCAGCGGCATTTCAAATTTTTCGCCTTCTATTGGTCCTTTATTGTCAACAGGTTCTCCCAGGGGATTAACCACCCTGCCCACGATGTTGTCATTAACCTGCACGGAAGCTATTCTACCGGTTCTTTTAACTTCATCACCTTCGCGAATTCCTTTTTCTTCACCCATTAAAACCACACCGACATTATCTTCTTCCAGGTTTAAAACCACACCTTTTGTTCCGTTGGAAAATTCGACCAATTCACCTGCACCTACGGAATTTAAACCATATACACGGGCAATACCATCTCCGATTTCCAGAATATAACCTACTTCTTCCAGTTCAACTCTGGAATCGAAACCAGATAATTCCTGACGCAGAATGGATGAAATTTCGCTTGGTTTTATATCTGCCATAGCATTTTATTTTATGATGAAAGTATATGTTTTTTCAATTGATTGAGTTTTGTTGCCACACTGGTGTCCAGTAATTTGTTGTCAAATTTTATTTTAAATCCGCCTATAATGTTTGAATCAATGCGGGTTTTGAGTTCCACTCTGGCTGCTCCTGTTTTTTCTTTCAGGTAATGGGCTATTTTTTCTTTGATTTCATCATCGGGTTGCTGGCTGACAACCAGCTCAGCTTCAAGAATATTCTGTTCAGATTTATAAAGCTTGACTACATGTTCGAAGATCGCTTTCAGCAAATATTCACGGCCATGTTTAATAATCAGCTCGATATAACTCAAAGTTCTATCATGAAGCCTGTTCCGGAATATTTTTTTAAAAACAATCCACTTTTTTCCTGAAGGTATAATAGGATTTTTGAGCAAAAGCTGTAAATCCCTGTTTTGTTGAAGCAAATTAATGAGCTGGGAGGCTTCATTAATAAAATGATCCAGAAAATCATTTTCCCTGGCATCCTGAATAAATGCGCTGGCATATCGGTTTATGATTCTGGAATAACCCATGCTTTATTTATGAAAGATTTTTAATGTTTTCTTCAATGTACTGTTTGTATTTGTTTTTGTCGCTCAACTCCTGTCTCAGGATTTTTTCAGCGGTTTCAATCACCAGATTTGTAATATCTTTTTTCAGGTCCTGGAATGCTTTATCTTTTTCAGCTTTGACCTGTTGATGAGCTTCAGCCAGTAATTTTTTTCTTTCGTTTTCAGCAGTTTGTTTGGCTTCCCGTATTAATTGTTCACCTTTTTCGCGGGCTTCTTTCAGCATTTTTTCACGCTCTGCACGGGCCTCTTTCATTATTCGTTCATTTTCAGCTTTAAGGCCAGCAATTTCTTCACGTGCAATTTTGGCTTCGTTCAGTGCTTTTTCAATACTTTCTTCCCGGGCTTTCAGCGCCTCTACAATGGGTTTCCATGCAAACTTTCTGAGAATGAAAAGAAGCAATAGAAAAATTAATACGGTCCAGAACATCAAACCGATGTCGGGCGTTAATAAAGCATTCAACAGAACCATGATATTCCAATTAAAGGTGTAAAACGAAAAAACCGGAGCTTAGAAACCATCAAATTTTTCCGGCAATAATAACTCCCAGTACAACACCAAATAAAGCGACACCTTCAATCATAGCGGCTGTAATAATCATCACCGAGTTAATCTTACCCGAAGCTTCAGGTTGGCGGGCAATAGCTTGAGCCGCATTGCTACCAATCTGACCGATTCCTACACCGGCACCTAATACAGCCAGTCCGGCTGCCAATCCTGCTCCTATTCCTAAATCCAATAATAACATAACTTTTAAATTTTAGTTGTTAAAAAATTTTTATTCATGATGTTCAATTGCCTGACCAATAAACAATGCAGTTAAAGTGGTAAAAATATAAGCCTGCAATGCTGCAATTAATAATTCAATCATTTCAATAAACAAAGTAAAAACTACTGAAATGACCGAAGTACCCCAACCGACAGCAGGTACCTGGCCCAGCTTGCCAAAAATAAATATCAAGGAAACAAAAGAAAGTACCACAAGGTGACCAGCTGTAATATTGGCGAAAAGACGAATCATAAGTGCAAAGGGCTTGGTAAATACACTGACAAATTCCACGATAAACATGATAGGTTTTACAAAAATGGGAACACCCGGAAACCAGAAAATGTGTTCCCAGTAATGTTTTTTACCATTAAAATTGATAACCAGCATGGATATCAGAGCAAGGGCACCTGTAACGGCAATATTTCCTGTAACATTAGCGGAAAATGGCACAAGCCCCATCATATTCAAAAACCAGATGAAGAAAAATAAATTCAACAATAAAGGCAAAAACCTTTGATAATGATGAGGAATAAAATTTTTGGCAACTTCATCTCTGATAAAAACAATAATCATCTCCATCAAGGACTGCAAACCTCTAGGTGGCTGGGTGGGATTTTCTTTATATTTTCTGGCTACGGGAATAAATATCAGCAATAAAATAGCTGATGTAATAAACATAAAAAGAACATTCTTGGTAATAGAAAAGTCGAGAGGTTTCAATTGTGCAAGTTCTTTTTTTAATGCTTTTTTCCGGGAGTCAGTATTTTCTTCCTCAATTGCTTTGAGCAGTTTCAGGTATTTTTCTTTGGAGCCGGGAACCAGCAATTTTCCATGTGCTGCTTCTGGATTTAACTCATGTTCTTCTATCCAGCCAGCTTTCAATGCTTTTGTAGTGGAGCCATAAAAATAAAGCTTGTTTCGTTGTTTGTCCCATAAAATTCTGGGCAATTCAATACCTACAGGAACATGTCCTTTTTTATAAAAGAAATCCCAGCGATATGAATCTGAAATATGATGAAAAGCAAATTCGACCAGATTAAATTCTTCCTGTTGACCCGAATGCGTTTTTTCATTTCCGGATGAAGAAAAAACCACACTACTCAAAAGCACCAATATGATAGTAACCGTAATCCTCATTCAACCAATTTCTTCGTTTTTTTTCAATAATCGAACTAAAAATGAAACTTCAAAAATAGTGAATAGTAAATAGCTGATAAAAAAACTGGAGACAAAAATAAGTAAATCGCTACTAAAATTTTTATATACCATTGAAAAATAAATAGCTGCAATCACTAATTTAATAAAAACAGACAACAATACCATGGTTTGAAACCTGCGAGCATTTACCGATACAAATGCCAGAAGAAGAAGTGTGGAGAGCAAGGTTAGACTGAAAAACAGGGCATAATTGGCCCAGAAACCTGGAGCCATATTCGTCAGGGAAAACACCCTTATGATAAGCCATACCAGAACGGCCATAATCAGGCTAAAAATCAAAAAGGAAATGAAAAATTTTCGGTACTTCATTTTATTAACCATCTGTATAATTGATAAATCACAACAAAAACAGCCAGTAAGGAACAGGCCAGAGTAAACCACTGGTCTTCGGAATGAAACTTTTTGTCAAGCCATTGTCCAGCCAGGATTCCCAGAAGCATGGTAGCCAGTATCTGAAAACCCAGCGTGGAATATTTAATCCATTCATTCAGCCTGTTTTTCAACGACTTTCTTTGATTGTTCCTGGAAATTTTTCGAAGAAACCTTTCCCATTTCGCATTTACCCATAAAAATAGCCCCATTTTCCACCACCAGTTTCTGGGTAAAAATATCTCCTTTTACACGGGCAGATGTTTTCAGGGTAAGCAACTCATCGCAATAAATATTGCCTTCAATGCTACAGGCAACATCGGCATTTTTACACTTGATATTGCCTTTGATTTGTGCCGAGGGTCCAAAAACGATTTTGGCATCGGATTGTATGTTACCTTCCACAGTACCATCAATCCTCAGGTCAGTTCCCGAAGTAATTTCACCCCTGATTACGGTGTTAGCATTAATGGAACTAAATGAGTTTACGGCAATTTCATTACTGTTTTTTTTCATTCTTTTCATATTTAAAAAATAAAATATTTTTCCGGGTTCAGATGACGGCCATTATACCAGAGTTCAAGATGTAAATGTGGTCCCTTACTGAGCTCACCGGTTTCACCCACAATGGCAATGGCCTCACCTGCTTTTACAATATCTCCTTCTTTTTTAAAAAGAACCGAATTGTGTTTATATACAGATAAAAGATTATATGCATGCTGAATCACAATCACATTCCCGGCATTTACATTCCAATCGCTGTAAATAACCGTTCCGTCAAGAATACTTTTAACAACTTCATTGGATTTGGTGCCTATATCCAATCCATAATGCCCTGATAGTATATCAT
>CAYNBC010000149.1:0-275 GCA_964395255.1 uncultured Sphingobacteriales bacterium
CTGACCATGCACTCCTTTTCTTTTTGGAAATATTTTCCCCTGATGGAATAAGTAAATGGAATATTCCCCATTTTTGATAATTGTGGATAAATCAGGCTCATTTCAGTGAAAAACTATGATTATAGCTTCTTTTAAACTGTTGATAACTTACTGATAAAGCCATACTTAGAATTTGGCATGTATATTGTAAATAGCCATGCCTGAATGAATTTGTTTAGATAGATTCTAAACAAGACGAATTTGAGGGGTTTGGAAAACCAAATTTTAGGTTATGA
>CAYNBC010000149.1:285-558 GCA_964395255.1 uncultured Sphingobacteriales bacterium
AGAAAATTTACTTATTACTGATTTTTAGCGTTTTCATTTTAGCTTCCTGTTCAAAGAACGAAACGGATTATTACATCAAAAGAATTTCTACGCTGGAAAACCAGATTGAAAAAATCCGTTCTGAAAGAGATTTGTTAAAAATCCAGCTTGAAAGAATACAGGAAAATGGATTGACAGAGCCATCTGATTCCAACACATCATTGAGTATGGAATCCATTCAATCTTATATCCGCTTTTATCCGAATTAATAATATTGCAGGTATTCACTTTTCC
>CAYNBC010000149.1:568-6038 GCA_964395255.1 uncultured Sphingobacteriales bacterium
CACTTTTCCCGCCTGTTCAGGCGGGAAAATAAGCTAAAGGTATGTAGAAACCAACTGTTGAAGCTAAAATAATATCTTTGCCGGAAAGTTGTTCCATGATAAACCAATCCGAGCAAGCAGTACGAAATCTCCTGGAAAGCTGGTCCGGTTTCGGGGATTACACAATTACAAAACTACCGGTTTCGGGAAGTTCCCGTGAATATTTTCGTATTCAAACAGGAAACCAGAGTTTTATAGGTTGCTTCAATGACAATGTAAAAGAAAACCAGGCATTTTTCAAATACACCAGGCACTTCTTAAGCAAAAAGCTGCCTGTTCCGGAAATATTTGCCATCTCTGAAGACGGTAACACTTATATTCTTGAAGATCTGGGTAATACAACCCTATTTGATTTCATCCAGGCAAATAAAAATAAGATTGACGATATTAAAGCAAAGTATAAACAAGCCATCGCTGATTTAATCAACTTCCAGCTTTCAGGTCATGAAGGGCTGGATTATTCTGTGGCATACCCCCGTAAGGCTTTTGACTACCAGAGCATGCTCTGGGACCTGAACTATTTCAAGCATTATTTTATTAAACTTGCTGGAGTTTCGTTTCATGAACAGGAACTGGAAGATGATTTTCATTCTTTAATAAAAATTTTATTAAAAGCCCCTTCCGATTTTTTTATGTTTCGTGATTTCCAGAGCCGGAACATCATGCTTTACAGAAATAAACTTTTTTATATTGATTATCAGGGTGGCAGAAAGGGTGCACTGGCTTATGACCTCGCTTCACTGCTTTTTGATGCAAAAGCCAACCTCTCCCCCGCACTTCGTGAAGAATTGCTTTCCTGGTATATTAAAATCTTAGAAAAACATAACCCCGCTTTAGCAGAGGGATTTGAACACTACTATTATCCCTATGTCCTGATACGAATCATGCAGGCTTTCGGAGCTTTTGGATACCGGGGCTTTTTCGAGCGTAAAACACATTTCCTGCAAAGTATTCCATTTGCTATCAAGAATCTCGAGTGGCTTCTCCATCATAATAAAATTCCTGATAATTTACCGGTGTTGACATCTATTTTCGAAAAAATAGTTCAAAGCCCCAATTTGAAAGAGTTCGATTACAGGGAAACTGATAAACTCCGCATTTTAATCAATAGCTTTTCATATAAAAGGCAAATTCCCCTTGATAATTCAGGTCATGGAGGAGGGTTTGTTTTTGATTGCCGTTTTTTACCCAATCCTGGTCGGCTGCAGAAATTTGCTTCCCTGACCGGTAAAGACCCGGAAGTTAAAGCATGGCTTGATTCTTTTCCTGAATGCAGTGAGTTTTTCAATCATTGTACATCCATTATTGCACAGGCAGTCAACAACTATCTGGAGAGGAATTTTAACCATCTAATGATTTGTTTTGGTTGTACGGGAGGGCAACACCGTTCGGTTTACTTTGCTGAAAAATTGGCTGATTTTCTCCGTCAGGAATATCATAACAAAATCGAATTGGAATTGAGGCATATCGAACTCCAGTTTTTAAAACGAAGCCTATGAAAGCAATGATTCTGGCGGCTGGTTACGGAAAACGAATGAGGCCCTTAACCATGACCTTGCCCAAAGCACTTTTACCTATCGGTTCAAAGACTCTTCTTGATATTGTTGTGGAAAAGCTTAATCATTCAGGAATAAATCAGATCTGCATCAATGCATATTACTTAAAAGAAAAATTGATTGCTTATATTCAGCAGCATTACCCAGAAATCACTGTATTTACAGAGCCTGAATTGCTCGATTCCGGTGGCGGGATTTACAATGCACGGCACTTCTTCAAAGGTGAAAAATATTTTATCGTTCACAATGTGGACATCGTTTCAGATATTTCTATCCAGGAACTTGTTCATCATTTAAATGCTCAAAATTCGCTGGCGTGTCTGTCTGTCAGTGCCCGGAAATCCGACAGGTATCTTTTATTTGACGAAAAGGGCTTTTTGGCCGGCTGGAAAAATACAGTGACCGGTGAAACAATTTTCTCACGAAAGGTAGAGCATTACATACCCCTGGCTTTTAATGGCATCCATGCTATTTCTATAGAAGCCTTTGATTTAATGAAAAAGGAGTCGAATGTTTTTTCCATTATCGATTTTTATTTGAAATATTCAGCTCATTACCCTGTTACTATGGTTGAATATCATGGTAACAAGTGGTTTGATGTAGGAAAATACGAGCAATTTGACAGAATAAGGCAGGAAATTATCAATCTGGGACTGATTTAAAAAATTTTTCAAGCATACTTTTTAAAGCTTCAGGTTTGAAGGGTTTTGACAGAAAATCGTTCATGCCTGCTTCGAGACAACGGTCTTTATCTTCTTTCAAAACATTGGCAGTAACAGCAATAATGGGTATTTTCCGGTTTTTCTTTTCCCGGGCTTCCATTTCGCGAATGGTTCTGGCTGCCTGAATCCCATCCATTTCAGGCATGGAAAGATCCATTAAAATCAAATCGTAATTTCCGGTGGAGTATTTTTGAACGGCTTCTTTTCCATTTCGGGCAACCTCCACCTTATGACCCATTAATTTCAGGAGTGAAATAGCTACTTTTTGATTAACCAGATTATCTTCTGCCAGCAAAATATTTAATTCTCTGGCTGATTTGTTAATAATAAAATCTTCATGCTTGAGCTCACCTTCTGCCTGATTAATTTCTGTATCCGTAGGTTTTCCAAAGGCCAGCGTAAACCAGAATCGGGTACCTTTACCCGGTTCGCTGGATACATTTATTTTTCCTCCCATTTTTTCCACCAGAAGTCTGGAAATGGCCAGTCCAAGCCCTGTTCCACCATATTTTCTTGTGGTTGAAGAATCCGATTGCGTAAAGGGCTCAAAAATTTTATTCATTGTTTCCTGATCCATGCCTATTCCTGTATCTCTGACTTCAAACTGCAGTTTTACTTGATTTTCCAGTTCTGCAAACAGGGATATACTGAATGAAACATACCCTTTTTCTGTAAATTTAATGGCATTGTTGACCAGATTAATCATTATTTGCTTCATTCTAACCGGGTCGCCCTTGATAAAAGTGGGAACATCCTGGGACTTGAAAAATTTAAATTCTATATTTTTTTCATGGGCTTTAACCGTCATGATTTTTACCAGTGAACTCAATTCGTAATCAAGGTTAAAAACAGTATTTTCCAGCTCAATTTTCCCGGATTCAATCTTGGTAAAGTCCAGAATATCGTTGATAATCTCCAGCAAAGTAGTACCAGATTGGATAATAACATCTACCTGCTCTTTTTGTTCTTTATTAAGTGGAGTATTTTTTAAAAGGTTGGCCATGCCAATGATTCCGTTCATAGGAGTCCGGATTTCATGGCTCATGGTGGCAAGAAACTGACTTTTAGCCCTATTGGCAGCATCGGCCTCTTGTTTGGCTTTGCTGAGTTGAATCCTATCCTGGTGAGTCTGGGTAATATCCCTGCTTATACCAATGATACCCAGCACATTTCCACTATCATCTGTAAAATATGTTTTTAAAGTATTCAAATAAACTTTCTTTCCATCAGGATATTCTTCCCACATTTCAAAAGTGGTGCTTTTTCTTTCTTTTATAATTTCTTTGTCACTTTCGATGAATAATCTGGCCTTTTCGGGATGAAACAAATCTTTATCTTTTTTACCTATAATTTCTTCTTTGTCTTTACCGATGAAACGGGCAAAGGCATCATTACAGCCCAGATAATAACCTTCTTTATCCTTGTAAAAAACAAGGTCAGGAACAGAATTAATCAGTGAATTCAGCAGGGATTTTTCCCTGATAAGGGTTTGTTCAGTTAATTTTCTCTGACTGATTTCTTCTTTTAACTTTAATTCTTTTTGATGGATATTCCGTGCAAAAAACACCAGCACAAAAATCAAAATCAATAACAACGAGATGGATGAAATGACCGTTGTCCTTGTTGAAATCCATACTTCATGGGAAAAAAATTCTGAAGGCACCAGTAAGTCAAGCAAGTAAATTGAACCTTGTAAAACAATTTTTTTTCGAACATGAAGAAACAATTTTTGCTCTCCATTTTCAGGGAGCGCTAAAACCGAAGCATTTTTTTCGTTAATTTTATTCTCAACAGCCTTCCAAAATTCCTCAGAAAGACTCCCGTCTGAATGCCCAAACAAAAGCTTGTTATTTCTGGAAAAGAAGAGAATTTCACCATCACCTAGCAGTGTATCAATTAATGCTGGAACATATTCAGATAATGCTATATCAATGAAAATACTCTTGAATGGTGGCTGAGTATCCTGCCCTGAAGTTTTGCATTCGAAATATAGATGTCCCGGGTAAAAACGAAAATCCCGTTTGTTTTTAACTGTATGCAGATAAAAAGGACCTTTTATTTTTTGAGCCAGGTAGGTTTTTAATACTTCATTTCCTGAGGTATCATCAGTACTGGTTATGTTTGCTAAATCCTGAATAAATTTGATTTCATCAGGTTTTAAATCCAGATGAGTTTGAAATATTTCTGCAACGCGGTCAATTCTGTAATTTAAAAGTGCCAGGGCTTTCTTCTTTTCATTTGTAAATTGATAGCGATAGGCTATGACATTCAAGACGATTAAAACTGCTGTGGATAAAATAGTAAAAAAACCTATTCTTCTGAATTCCATAAGTTAAGATATTGTGTCTCTGGTATACAGAAGCTGATCAATAGTCATGAAGAGCTCTTTTTTATCGATAGGTTTGGGAATATAAGCATCAAAACCGGCTTCAAGAAATCTTTCTCTGTCACCCAGATGGGCATAAGCGGTCTGTGCAATAAAGGGTATTTTTTTATACTCTTTCCATCTCCTCTTTATTTCATTCATCAATGAAACTCCATCCCATGGATACGGCAGGTTAATGTCGAAAAGCATAATATCAAAAACCATCCCTTTGTTGTAGTTCTCACCCAGGACTTTAAGGCATTTATCACCATCTTCACAAATGAAGATTTCACCATGCCCTTTCAATAAACTTTCAAGCAGGTAAGCATTCATTTCATTATCTTCCACAATACAAATACGGAGTTTTTTCTGCGCTAATTCTCCTTTAATGTCTTCGATTTCTTTTGGTGTTTTTAGAGGTTGAATCTCCTTGTGCAACTTGAGAAATATCGTAACATCGGTACCGACATTTTTACGGGATTGAATATCAATCCTTCCGCCCATGGCTTCAATAAATCTTTTTGCCAGAGGAAGGCCAATTCCGCCCCCCTGATACTTTCTGGTTCCTCCACTTGTTTCCTGGCTAAATGTTTCAAATATATGAGGTAAATATTCTTCCGAAATGCCAATGCCGGTATCTGAAACGCGAATAAAAGCCTCGTTTGTATCTTCTGCTATACCCGTAGAAACAGTAATCTTACCTTCATGTGTAAACTTAACTGCATTATCCAGAATATTTGTTAAAGCACGTGAAAGAAACTCTTTATCAGCAAGCAACTCAGGTATGT
>CAYNBC010000150.1:0-2205 GCA_964395255.1 uncultured Sphingobacteriales bacterium
CTTGTTAATAGGTGATATTCAATATCCCGGGATCAGCCTTTTAATCAATGGCAAAAAAGAATATAACTCGCTTTATGATTCAATCGTTGAGGTGGATTATCATTTTCCGAGCTACGACCTGCCCGTTAATATCCGGAATATGCCGGCAGTTTTTTACATTGATGTCAACAGGGACCACATAAGGGACATGATATTTTCGCCTATCGATATCGACTTTATTGATACTTTTCAATCGACAAATCATGTATGGCTATACACCAATCAGGGGGAAAACAACAAACCGGATTTACATTTTCAGGACAGCAATTTTCTTGTCTCCAATTTTATTTATACAGGAGGGGCAACTCAGCCTGCCATGGTAGATGCCGATGGCGATGGCGACAGGGATTTGATTATAGTTACCAAAGGTGATTTCTCAAGAACATATCATCAGCATGATTATATGATATTGTATGAAAATACAGGTACCAACGACAGCATTGTTTTGAAATTTAAAGAAAGTGATTTCCTGGGATTCTCACAGAAAGGTTATCAGGAACTCACCGTATGTTTTGCTGACTATAATGGAGACCATGCACCGGATTTAATAGTCGGAAACAAAGAAGGAAAGATTGAATTTTATAAAAACACTGCCGGCCCGGGAAACCCACTTGCTTTTGCGAAAGACAGCCTGCCTGCTCTTGAAGTTACAAGTGGTTATGCCAGTCCTTTTCTGGCCGATTTAAATGCAGATGGCCTGCCTGATTTAATCACGGGTCAAAATGCCGGTTATCTAACATTATATTTAAATAAAGGTAGCGCGCAGCTTCCTGTCTTTCAAAAATATAAGGATACTCTGGGAGGATTTTTCATCGAAGGTAGTAATCATTTTACTACACCTGTTGTAACAGACCTGAATCAAAATCAGAAACCCGACATTCTGGTAGCCTTTGATGAATATGTCGGTAGCCTGGGATTGCTCCGGGGACGGTTCATTTTGTTTCCGGATATTGATTCTACCCTGACATCTCCTTTTGATTTCTTTGATACATTGATTTTTGATTATCACCGGAAGGTTTTTCTTCAAGATAACCTGGGAATGCGTTTACGCCCATGCATATCCGACCTTGACGGAGACCATAAACCCGATTTAATCGTTGGTAACAAACGCGGGGGACTTTTGTTTTTCGGTTCCAGACTCGATACTTTCCAGAAACCGGATGGATTATGGGAACATGACTTTAAAAACAACTATGTAATCTTTCCCAATCCAGCTCATGAATATCTTATATTTAAAAGTAACAGTTTAAGCAATTACCGATTGTCGTACCAGATTTGCGATCTGACCGGAAAAGTACTTATTCAAGGCCAGGTTCATGAAAATAAAGAGAAAATCAATATTGCAGGTTTAAGAGAAGGGGTTTACATCTTGCGTTTATCTAGCAAGCAAGGAGTAAATGTCAGGAAATTTGTCAAATCGGCACGCTAAGCAGTTTTTTTCAATAGCATGATTTTTGACAGGCTGATGCCATCAGAAAAAAGTTATGAAAACACTAAAAATTGTCCTGATTATATTTTTATGCTTACCGGGAATTGCTGCATTATCTCAGGACACGAAATATACTATCAGTGGTTATGTAAGGGATGCAAAAACGGGGGAGTCGCTCATAGGCGCCACCGTTTATGTTGACCCAATAAAAAAAGGTACTGTTACCAATACATATGGCTTTTATTCATTAAGTTTACCCCGCGGCCAATACAAGATTCAATGGTCCTATATTGGGTATGAAAAAGAAATCCGGGACATTAACCTTACTGGTGACATCCGTATCAATATTCAACTCCGTCCGGGTGTTATTCAAACAGAAGAAGTAGTTATTAAAGCGGAAAGAAAAGGAGAAAATATTACCAATTCGGATTTAGGAAAAGTAGATGTTTCGCTGGAAAAAGCCCGGGTACTTCCTGTAGTTCTGGGCGAGATGGATATACTGAAAACCATTCAGCTTTTACCCGGTGTACAGTCTGCCGGTGAAGGTAATGTAGGTTTTTATATTAGGGGTGGAGCTGCCGACCAGAACCTGATTTTACTCGATGAGGCTGTTGTTTTTAATTCAGGACATTTGTTTGGTTTTTTTTCCGTTTTTAATTCTGACGCTATATCCAAAACCACATTGATAAAAGGAGGTATGCCTGCCTATTATGGTGGAAGGTTATCTTCAGTACTTG
>CAYNBC010000150.1:2215-6012 GCA_964395255.1 uncultured Sphingobacteriales bacterium
TACCATGCTACAGGTGGAATTGGATTAATTTCCAGCCGTTTTACAGCAGAAGGACCCCTGAAAAAAGATGTCAGTTCTTTTATGATTTCCGGGCGTAGAACTTATGTTGATGTTTTGATTAAACCTTTCATTAAAAACACTGATTTTGAAGGTAATGGATATTATTTTTATGATTTGAATACCAAAGTAAATTACCGTTTGTCCGACAAAGACCGTCTATATCTGGGCGGATATTTTGGCCGGGATGTATTTACTTACCGTAGCCCTGGCGAAGGGTTGTTCAAAGTAAATATTCCCTGGGGAAATGCTACTGCCACAGCTCGCTGGAACCATCTGTTCAATGATAAGCTTTTTTTGAACACCACTGCCATTTACAACGATTATCATTTCGATTTTAAGGTCAATAGCGATAATTTTGGTATTGAATATTATTCAGGAATTAAGGATGTTAATTTAAAAACCGATTTCAGTTATTATCCCGGTATTAATCATAAAATTGCGTTTGGTGCTCACTATACTTACCATACCTTTATACCTTCAACGGCAAGTGCCTTTACGCGGGATGGTGTTGAAATCAATACCGATAACATTCGTAAAAAATTTTCCCACGAAACAGCACTATACATTCAGGATGAATTTGATATTGGGGAGCTGATAAAATTAAATGCCGGCTTTCGGTTTTCCACTTTCACAATTGTTCCACCCTATAGTGTTTTAAAACCCACCAGTTACGGTTATGATACACTCTTTTACCGAAGGGGAGATGGCACATTCAGCTATGCAGGCCCGGAACCACGGCTCAATGTACGCCTGCTTTTGAACGAAAGCACTTCATTGAAACTTTCTTATAATCATAATTTTCAGTATTTGCATCTGGTATCTAATTCTACATCCACTCTTCCTACGGACATCTGGGTGCCTTCTAGTCGGATGGTAAGGCCTCAGGTGGGAGACCAGCTTTCTGCCGGAATTTTCAAAAACTTTGATGATAACAATATAGAAGCCTCCATTGAGCTTTATTATAAAAAAATGAAAAACCTTATTGAGTTCAAAGATGGTTATATCGAAACGCTGGGCAGGGAACTGGAATGGGATTTTGTTTTCGGCAGGGGTGAGGCTTATGGCGTAGAGTTTTTTGTCAACAAAAAATATGGAGATTTAACGGGCTGGATTGGCTATACATGGTCGCGTTCCTTGCGTTATTTTGATGACCTGGAAACAAAGGTTTTTCCATCCAAATATGACCGTACTCATGATTTAAGCATTGTGAGTTCCTACAAGTTTAATGACAGAATTACTTTCAGTGCAGTTTTTGTATATGGAACCGGAATAGCTACTACCTTACCGATACGAAGATATATCCTCGATAATGCTATTGTCAGTGAATACATGCCACGCAATAGTTACAGGGTAGAACCTTATCACCGTCTGGATTTATCCATGACCCTCAAATCCCGTCAGCAGAAAAAATTTTCGAGTGAATGGGTTTTTTCAATCTATAATGTTTACAACCATAAAAATGTTTACTTTATTTATTTTGATGCTGAAGGAAATATTTATGACGGTAGCCTGCAACTTACAGCCAAAAAAGTGTCCTTGTTCCCCGTATTGCCTTCAATAAGCTGGAATTTTAAATTTTAAGCATCATGAGAAAAAGAAATATTCTGGAAATATTGTTCGGCCTGGCAGTTCTTACCGGCTTTATAAACGGTTGTACGGAAGACATTACGCTGGATATGCCTGAAGGTGAGGAAAAACTGGTTGTAGAAGGAAGTATTGAAAACGGACAACCTCCCTTTGTAATCATTAGCAGGACTTTGCCTTATTTTGCGCCCACAACCAAGGATGTTTTGAATTCGATTTATATTTCAGGAGCTCATGTAACAGTTTCTGACGGAAAGCAAAATGTTGATTTGCAGGAGGTGAATTTTTCACATCTACCTGATTCTTTAAAAACTTTAATTGCCCGTTACTTAAACCTTGACCCGGAAGAATTCAGTGGATTTCAGTTTGTTTTTTATATAGGGTTAAACATGCTGGGAGAAATTGGCAAAACATATACCCTTACAGTTGATTCAGGTTCCTATCATATAACGGCTGTGACCACAATTCCTGAACCCGTACCCATCGATAGTCTTTCTTACGAGAAGTCTCCAAGGGCTCCTAACGACAGCTTTTACATATTAAAAGTTTACTTTCAGGACCCAGCAGGACAGCCGAATTATTATCGCTACTTTACCCGCAGAAACTCAGAACCTTTTTATGCCAACGCCTTTAATTCGGTTTTTGATGACCAACTTCTGGATGGCCAGTTGATTGCTGCTCCTGTACCGAGGGGGCAACCTCGCTATGCCGAAATCGACCCTGAACGTTATGGATTATTTACCATTGGTGATACCGTAACATTAAAATTATGCTCCATTGACAAGAACTTTTATGATTTCTGGACAACTTTTGAATATAGTATATTTTCAGGAGGACCTTATGCCAAGCCTGCCTATATTTTATCCAATATTGAAGGAGGGTTGGGTTACTGGGGGGGCTACGGTGCCAGCTTTAAACAAATTATCATTCAACCCTGAAACTTATTCAAACCGGAAAATACGGGCTACATCAATTCTGTAAACCATTCTTGCAGGAAGATACATAATGGCTACACAAATCAACAATGTTCCCAGGTTTATCAGTAAAAATCGGAACCAGGGGAATATCACTGGTACAGAAGACATGAAATAATATTCAACAGGAAGTTTAACCGGATGAAAATAATATTGTAAAGCCAGAAGGATAAGTGCAAGCAGATTGCCGGCAACTATTCCTGAGGAAATCAATATTCCTGCGATATAAATAAATATCTTTCCGATGGAAGCTGATGATGCACCCAGAATTTTCAGGACACCAATCATATGCGTTTTCTCAATCATCAACACAAGCAAGGCTGTAATCATATTGACACTTCCCACAATTAACATAAGCACAAGAATAATTTGCACATTCTTGTCGAGCAGGGACAACCAGTCGAACAACTGAGGAAAGATATCGCGAATTGTTTTGCTATCCAGTTCAAGTGGGAGTAAAGGCCTGAGCTGGTCATTCACTTTATCCAGCTGGTCCAGACTGGAAATTCTCACTTCATAACCACTTACCTGGTGCGAATCCCATTGGTTAAGTTTTTGAATATGCCTGATATCGACAAGGCCCAGAACCTGGTCAATTTCCTCCAGGCCTGTATTGTAAATGCCTGCAATCGTAAACCTCCTCACTCGAGGGGGATTCTGAATGAAGTAAATGTCCAGTTTCTGACCGGTGTCAAGATTTAACCTGTTTGCCAGATATTCAGAAATAACAATCTTATTATGAGGCCGAAGTGTGTCGAAGTGAGGGAAAGTACCTTTTACCAGATAGGGTTGAATAAAATCGGGATTAAAATGATGTTCTATGCCTTTCAAAACAATGCCTTCGATATCGGTTTTCTGCCTGACAATACCCGCTTTGGTGGCATAAGGATATACATTCTCCACACCGGGGATAGCTTTCAATTCGTTGAGGTTGTCAGGGCTCAGATATACCGGTGGAGTTTCATAAGTATAATTAAGTTGAGCAAATGTAATTTGAATATGTCCGTTAAAGCCCGTTATTTTACCTTTGATTTTTTGTTGAAAACCGTGAAGAATCGAAACAGAAATCCACATTACGGATACTGAAATAGCTATGGCAATAATTGCAATACGGACAACCGTTTTTGAAAATCTTCGTTTAGATTTGAAACTGATTCTTTTGGCTATGTACCATTCAAT
>CAYNBC010000151.1:0-6011 GCA_964395255.1 uncultured Sphingobacteriales bacterium
GAATAACACTCTGGCTGAAAGAAGACAATCAAAAATTCAAAGGAAAGATAGATACAATTAGCACGGAATATTTTACCATAGGCGAAAGAAAATTTTTACCGGAACAAATATCCTTGATAAAAACCTCCCCGGTAATAAAAGGAATAGCTTCGGGTGCAGGAATAACAATAATGGGGCTTGGCGTAACAACCAACATCACAGGTTTAGTTATTTTTTCCCAGAGCAGTGATGCTGAAGGTTGCCTTGGTCCGGCCTTTGCTGCCGCTCTTGGTGCCGGAGTATTTGTAACGGGGCTAATACTGGATATCGCAGGACTGGTACCTTATTTAATCCTGAATAAAAAAATGGATTTAACCAAAGAGTGGACGATATATATTATGGAAGTACCCGATGGTATGAAAAGGAAAGAATTGAAAAATTGGATAAAAGCCCATTAATCATTGTCTTCCGGATAATAAGTATACTCATAAATAGCCGTGATAAAAGAAGAAGCTACTGAAGGAAAGAAACCCGGATGAGAAGCAAAAAATTCTGAAGCCTGAAAAGATACGCTTTTTATTATCTGATTTTCATCATTGTAAAAATATTCGGTTTTTGATTCCAGCTGTCCATGGGGTGAGTATGTTTCTTCTTTTTCCAGTTGGCCCTTTTGATTGTAAAAATATTGCATTTTATAACCGTCAATATTTTGCCTGATGAGATGATTATCGTCATTGTATTCATTGATTCTTAATGAAATAATTTCACCTTCAGGTGAGAACCGGGCAATTTTTATGGCATTTCCCCGCTCATCATATTCAAGTTTTGAAATAGAGGCAATTTGTCCTTGGTCATTTATTTCTGTCTGCTGAACCAGCCATTGATTTTCATTATAAACATTAATGAACTTTTCATTTATCCGGTTTTCTTCATCATAAACCTGTCGCTCTATAATCAGTTGATTATCATCCATGATAATCACTTCTTTTCCTTCATATTCATCCTCTTCGCTAAAAATCTCAATAAGTTGTTGGTTTTTCTGGTAGGAATATTTTTTTATGGTCTGGGAGCCATCAGCATAGCTAAGGGTTTCCCGGATTAAATTACCTTTTTCGTCATATTCATATTCGGTAGTTTCCGTCATTTCACCGTGCTGATCCTTAACTGTTTTTTTGGTCAATTGATTCCTGTCATTAAACTCATTGAAGGTATGGTGTTCTATTTCCCCCTGGATGTTGTAATAAATTTCCTCCAGAATTTCATTTTCAGGAGAGTAAAGCAAAAAACTACGAAGAAAAAATTCTTCAGGCTCTTCGTCTGCAGAAAAACTTTGTCCGAGATAAAGGTTTACGCTTTTAATTTTTTTCATTTTATAACATTTAACAGCAAAGTTGTGCAAAATAACCGAATTTAAAAAAGAAGCCCGCCTTTTGAGACCAAAAAGCAGGCTTCCCCCGGCTATGAAAAATGAAAACTAAAACATGGTTAAGGCACTCGATTTTAACAGTGAATCACTGACATGGGCACGAGGCACAAATCCATTTAGCCGGGTTGTTCGTGGTAAAAGAACTAAACTGTTAATCCTGGAATTTAGGTTTGGTAATATCGTATGGCGCATGTTTCTGGCAGTAGATTTTTTTACAATAATGAAATTAAAACCAGCGAATAACCGTTTCCAAATTTTTTCAACAAATAACTTTAAATTAAAGATATACAGTGGTTTGTATCGGTGATTTTTTACATCCACTGGATATAAGCAAAATAAAAAATCGAAAAGTGCTTTCCTATTTTATATACTTAAATATTAAAATAAATGTTAATTTGCAGGGCGAATGAAACGGGTTGTATAAAAAACTTAAAAAACAGAAAAAAATGGTAGATTTTTCATTAACTCCAAAACAGATTGAAATTCGAGAAAAATACAGGGATTTTGTCAACAGGTGGGTTAAGCCCAATGCCTTAAAATATGATGACCTGGCAGTTTTTCCCTGGGATATTGTCAAAGCTGCTTATGAAGAAAAGTTGATGAATGGACCGATACCTGAAAAATTTGGAGGTAACGGATATACTCTTTTTGAGGGGGCTCTGGCTTCAGAAGAATTGGGTGCTGGTTGTATTGGAATAGGAATATGTATCGATGCCAACACACTGGCTCTGACACCGTTATTACTATCAGCCACGGAAGAACAGCAAAAAAGATTTTTTGGTCGTATCATCGAAGAAAAAGGTGTGGCAGCTTATTGTCTTACCGAGCCCAATGCCGGCTCGGATGTAGCAGGAATTAAATCTACAGCTATTAAAAAAGGTGATAAATACATACTGAATGGTCATAAGCGGTTTATAACCAACGGTGAGGTGGCTTCTTTCTTCACCGTATTTGCTATCACTGACCCCGAAAAAGGGGCTCGCAGCCTGACAGCTTTTGTTGTCCCCCGTGAATCCCCCGGTATTGAGATAAAACCCCGCCTTCAAAAAATGGGACAGAAAGCATCGGTACAAAATGAAATTCTGTTTCACGATGTAGAGGTTCCTGAAGAAAACCGCTTGAGCTCGGAAGGAACAGGCTTTGTTATCGCTATGAAAACTTTCGATCGTACACGGACAGGCGTTGCTGCCTTGAGTGTTGGGGCTGCCAGAACGGCTTATGAAACTGCCAAAGAATGGGCTAAAAACAGAATACAGTTTGGTAAACCCATTGCCGCTAATCAGGCTATTGCATTTATGCTTGCCGATATGGCTACAGATGTTGAAGTAGCCCGTTTAATAACCTGGAGAGCCGCATGGGCCTATGATACACAGGAAAAAGGCTTCTCTAAATATTCGGCCATGTCTAAAATGAGGGCTTCGGACATAGCGATGCGCGTGGCTACTGATGCCGTCCAGATTATGGGTGGTGAAGGCTATTCCCGTGAATTTGGTATTGAAAAAATAATGCGTGATGTAAAACTTTGCCAGATTTATGAAGGGACAAACCAGGTTCAACGCATTGTGATTTCAAAGAATATTTTAAAAGAGTAGTCTTTGCATTATCGGTACGGTTTATGCCTTCCTCAGGAATGTAATTTGAATTGAGGAATGGGTATATGGGTTCTTATTCCGGTTATTTTTCTGGCTTCTTTGATTAAAGGTACCACAGGATTTGGGTTTGCCCTGATGGCTTTACCCGTACTTGTTCATTTTTATCCAGTCAAAAATGTAATTCCTCTTTTGACACTGTTTAATTTTTTTTCTTCAGTTTTAATACTTTATCAACACCGTCATCAAAAAATCACACTTGAAAACCTTGTATTGCCCATATCGGGTCTTATAGGTGTAATGGCTGGTTTAACTTTCTTTTATATTTCCCGTGCCAGTGTATTGAAACTTACGATAGGTATTATTTTATCCCTGATTTCATTGGCATTTTTACTGGGCTATCGAATAAAAATTAAACGATACCGCTTTGGTAGCGCTGTTGCAGGTTTACTAAGTGGATTTCTGGGCGGAAGTTTATCTGTTTCCGGGCCCCCATTGGCATTGTTTCTAACCAGTTTAAATATCGACAATATGCGTTTTCGTTTTATTTTCGCCATATTTAGTATTGTGGTTACAGTCAGTGCCATGGCCGGATACATTGGCTTGCATACTATGAATTTATGGACATTAAAACATTTTGCCATTTTTTTACCTTTAAACATTGCGGGTGTTGCACTTGGTAAAAAATTAGCCGCAAGCATTAATGTTACTTTGTTTTATAAAGTGGTATTAAGCATTACGCTGATTTCGGGTATTTTGCTTGTTATAAGGAATATTTAGATGATGGTCTGAAAATTCAAATGATTTGTTATGTTGTCCTTAAAAGTAAATTCAGGACAATCAATCCTCTGAAACACATTTACATTAATTGGAGCTTACAGGAAGTGTGAAAGTAAAGGTAGTTCCTTTTCCTACCTGGCTTTCCACATAAATTTTTCCATCATTTTTATAGATAAATTCTTTGCACAGAGTTAGCCCGAGTCCACTGGTAACGGATGAAAATTTTTTAATCTTTGATAAATCCGGCTGACTATTACCATTGAAAATGGCATCTATCAGTTCCTGGCTCATTCCTATGCCGGTATCTGAAATTTTAACTTCAACAAAATGTGATTTTTGTCTGGCATTGAGTGTTATTTCACCGTATTCAGGTGTGTATTTAATAGCGTTGGTTATTAAATTTCTGATTACCGTATTTATCATGTTTTCATCGGCATAGGCACTCAAGCTTTGATTAATATCTGCTTTGATTTTGATTTTTTTGGAATCAGCCTGGGGTTTTACCAGAGGCAATACACGATTGATAACATTGGAAATATTGATAGCTTCTTTTCTGAGATGAATTTGTCCGCTCTGGGATTTTGCCCATTGCAATAGGTTTAGCAACAATTTATTGATGCTGTCGCTGGCTTCGTAAATTTGTTTGATGTATTTTTTCTTTTCTATGTCGGTAAATTCATCATATTCAGAATACAGGAGATGACTAAAGCCCAATAAAGCATTAAACGGATTTTTCAGGTCGTGCGAAATAATGGCAAAAAACTTATTACTTGTTTTTATTTTTTCCTCGAGGGCCTGCCGGGTTTGTTTTAGTTCATTGTTCAGTAATTTGATGTTTTTTCTTTGCTTCACTCGGCTAGTTGTACAATAAATTAACAAAGCAGAAAGTAACGCTCCTACAAGAATGATTGCGCTGATAAGAAATAAATAACCACGATTAGCTTTGTTTTTTAATTCGGTAATGGCATTTTCCTTTTCTTTTTCCAATCTTACGGTTAGCAGAATATTATTCATAGCGCGGGAAAGCAGGAGCCTGTTTTCTTTTTCCTCCTCTTTTTTTCTTTCAAGCCGCTCTTTGTTTTTCTGGTATAAAATTTCATATTCGTAGGCTTTCTTGAATTGATTCATAGAAGCATAGGCAAGGCTTAATACATTGTAGGCATCTGTCACTGCTTCAGAATACTCAGTTTCGTTTGAATTGTCAATGGCGTAATTGGCAAATTCAATAGCTTTTGAAAATTGGTTCAATTGCAGATAAGTTTTGGCGATTTCGGAGCACAGCATTGCTTCACCATTCTGAGCCTGTATGTCCTGGTAAATATAAAGGCTGTTGAAAAAGTAATCCAGAGCATTGTGGTATCTGGCCTGCTGGTAGAATGTTTTACCCAGATAGTCGTTTATCATGGCCAGATATGTTTTGTCTTCCGAATCCCTTGCTTCTTGAAGTAAGCGCTGAAAATAACTTAATGCCTGATTGTAAAAGGCATTTTCGAAAAGCCGTATGGCAGTAGTTAGCAAGAATTCCTTTTCCTGTTTATCCAGCTTTAACTTATGGTATCCTGCGAGGGCTTTTTTGCCCCAGGATAAAGCAATGGATGGTTGTCGCAGACCAAAATATGCCTGGGATATTTCGCCATAAAGCGACATCAGTGGGGCGGAATACTGAAGTGTGTCCACCATTTTCACTGCAAAAGTCATGAGGTCTGCAGCCTCTTTAAACAGCTCAGCCTGATTGAGTAATTGACCTATCAAAAGGTGGCTTTCAATAATGTATCCCGTATGTTTGGTTTCAAGAGCGATGTAAGCTCCATTTAATGCCAACTCAAGTGCCAGTTGTTCGTTGGATAATAGTTGTTCCCGGGCTGACTCAAGTAAGTATTTAATTTTTTGTGTATCAGAAGGAATTTCTTTGACTTTTTCATAAATATCTATGGAATAGCCATTTGCTTTTTGTGTAGCCGATACAGGAAAAAAGGAGATGGCTACCTGGAGGCAAATAAATATTAGCAATTTCTTATTCATTCATGGACCTATCTACAACCCAAGCTGGCTTCAAACTTAATTATTGCCAATTATTTCACAAGAGAAATTTATCCACTGTAAAGCGCTCAATAAGGAAATCTTTGTGAATATTATCTGAGAATGATAAGAAAGATGAGTGGAATTAAAATACCAATTAATCCCAGAATAGCTCCCCGCCAGATCAGACCGTTTTTGCCTTTCAATATAAACATACC
>CAYNBC010000152.1:0-5939 GCA_964395255.1 uncultured Sphingobacteriales bacterium
AAATTAAATGATAATACGAAATAAGTAATAATTCATTGTGCAATACATCAACAATAGGTAAGCACTCTGAATTTTATTTCTTTTTGGGCCAATGTTGAATGATGCTAATTGAAAGCCTCTTATCTCCCATATTCCGTCAGCCCCATGCTGCATTATTGGTTTTTTCCCCCCCACTATATATAGTTTTTAATAATGAAGCTTGCGGATTGGGATCTACAAAAATTTATGTAATGTCAGTTGTTATAACCTGTCAAAGAAATGACCATGGTAAATGAACCAGGAGATTACTCTTCCGCCCTGCGGACGGTCTCGTAAAAACATTTATTATCAGCGTTATAGCGAGCGATAACGAAGCTATTTCATTCATTTTATGGTTGCTTGTGTTCATGAGATGATTTGAACATAATTCCCCTCACTGTTTTTAATCTGTTGTGATGGATTTTGCGGGCTGGGGGCGATAAATCCAGAATTGTCAGCCATTTGTCCGTTCACGCCAACGCTCCCCCTTATTTCTGTCAGCTCTGAGCTGCTGTTAAATTTTTGATTGACCTTAATTTTTTTCTCTGGTTCGTTTCTTTTGTACCAAAACAAAAGAAATGAACATTGGATCTTGGTTTTCTTAAAGGTACTATGAAAGCTTCCCTTAGTTAACTACATCCAAATAAATAAAATACCAGCAGGCTGCCATGTTACGATTTACAGGCAGCCATTTTTATTTATTTTCGTGCATCAGTTATTTGTCATGAAAAGCAAGTTAATTATCCGGCTAATCATTTTATCTATTCCTCTATTGTATTTTTCATCATGCCGTCAATCTCAAAATTCCATTACCGTTTTTGCGGGCTCGGCCAGTATGCCTGCAACTGAAGAGGCTGCCATTAGATTCGAAGAAAAAACGGGCATCAAAGTAAATCTTATTTTTGGAGGTTCAGGCACACTTTTAAACCAGATGATTTTAAGCAAACAGGGAGATGTTTACTTTCCGGGTTCATCCGATTTTATGCAGCTGGCAATAGAAAAAGGTGTTATTGATACCCATCAATTAATCATTATAGCCTATTTAATTCCGGCCATAAATGTAGCCGTTGATAATCCGGAAAATATTCATGGACTCAAAGACCTCACCCGTCCAGGTTTAAAAATTATTCTGGCCAATCCTGAATCCGTATGCCTTGGGCTGTATTCTGTTGAATTACTTGAAAAAAATCTGAATCCTGCTTCGCTTGATTCAGTCAAAAAGAACATTATTGCCTATACCGAAAGCTGCTCCAGGACAGCTTCAGCGCTGGCCCTGGGCAGTGCCGATGTCATTCTGGGATGGCGAATATTTGAATACTGGAATCCGGATAAAATTAAAAATATTTACCTGAAAAAAAATCAGATTCCCAGAATAGGTTATTTACCTGCAGCACTCAGCAAGTTTTGTCAAAACAAAAAAGCATCTATTCAGTTTCTGGAATTTTTATCATCTGAAGAAGGAAAAGCCATTTTTCGCAAACATCATTATCTGACTACACTCGAAGATGCCCGCCATTACACCGACACGTGCGCAAAAGTAGGAGGATTTTACCCCTTATCACCTTCATGGTTAAATTTAAATCCCGGACAAAAAAAATAATTCTTTTAGGTTGTGAAAAAATTTTCCATCTATATTGCTTTTTCTATATTACTGATTTATACTGCATTGATTTTGTCTGCCCTGATTTACTTTAACGGCCAGGATTTTATACAGATTATCCGTTCTGCCAGGATATTATCAGCTATCAAAATCAGCTTGCTGGCAGCCACTCTGGCTACATTTTTATCATTTTTACTGGCATTACCGGCAGGCTATGCCCTTTCGCGTTTTCAATTTCCTTTTAAAAAACTTATCGATTTAATTCTGGAGATTCCCTTAATTATATCACCAGCTGCACTGGGTGCACTAATACTTGTATTTTTTTCGGGTAAGGCTGGCAGATGGGTTCAGGAACATACAGTACAGGTTATTTATACATTTGCTGGCGTTGTGGTGGCACAGTTTATTGCTACGCTGGGAATTGCTACGCGTTTTGTTAAAACAACCATAGACGAAATCCCGGACCGCTTCGAACAAGTAGCCCGGACACTGGGCGCCAATTCTTTCCAGGTTTTTACAACAATATTGTTACCTCTGGCCAAACGCGGACTGGTGGGTGCTTTTTTTCTAACCTGGGCCAAGGCACTGGGCGAATTTGGTGCTACCGTTACAGTAGCAGGAACCATGGCTTATAAAACCGAAACCATTCCTGTAGCTATTTACATGCAATTATCCAATGCCAATATTGAATCAGGAATTGTTTTAATTCTACTCCTTGTTATTATCGGTCTGGCTGTGCTGTTATTTACAAGACTTGTTTTAAAGAGAACTACCTATGATTGAAATTAAGAATTTGACAGTCAGTGCGGGTGGCTTTGCTCTTCAAAACATTAACCTTTCTATCGAAAAAGGTAGTTTTCATATTCTTGTTGGTCCTACAGGAAGTGGAAAATCACTACTCACGGAATGTATGCTGGGATTGAGAAAAGCCCCGCCCCGTACAATTTTTAAAAACCATGTGGATATCTCCCAACTACCCCCCGAAAAACGCGGATTTTCATATGCCCCTCAAGACCTTGCTGTATTTCCACACCTGACAATTGAAGAAAATATTTTTTATGCCCAAAAAATATCAAGAAACCCAAACATTAAAACAACGTTGATAGAAGAATGGATAGAGATAACTGGCTTGCGGCCTCTGTTAAAAAGAAATATTAAAAATCTAAGCGGAGGGGAAAAACAAAGAGTTTCTTTTGTCAGGGCTCTTGCAGCTGGTAATGATACTCTTGTTCTGGATGAGCCTTTCTCGTCCATGGATAAAACCATGAAACTGGAATTACAACATCTACTCATGCATCTTCACGAACAAGAACTTTTTACAATTTTTATGATAACCCATGACCTTGAAGAAGCATTTACCCTTGCCGACAATATAAGCGTTATGCAAAACGGAACTATTTTGCAAAGCAGCCCAAAAGATGAATTATACCGGCAACCGGCCAGCCTTGAAGTAGCCCGCTTTCTGGGGATTTCAAATATCTTCCGTGGTATAGTGGAAAAAACAGAAAAAAACAGGATTTTGATTTATTCACCAGAACTCAAAACCCGAATTATTTCAACCTCTGCGCAGAAGAAAAGCCTTCATGAAGGAAAAGAAATTCTTTTCGGCATTCGAAATGATGAAGTGATGATTTTGAGAGAGGATTTAATTAAAAAAAACCAATCCAATCTTTTAAAAGCACGGGTCAAATATATTTTGAAAAAAGAATCGACTTATCTTGTAAAAGCCGAAATCAGTCCTGTCATGGCAAACATATACACCGAAGTACCTGCCTACGCCTTTGAAAAACTTAATCTCGTTCCCGAAAAAGAAATATTACTTACTTTGCGTGAAGAAATGGTGTTTATCATGGATTAAATCGCAAACTTCATGAAAAAAACTCGGAAATGGTGGCTTAGAATGACTATTTTGTTCATCACCTATGCCATTATTACTGGTCTGATTGATTTTTTCCAGGAGGATTTCAATATAATTCAATTATTGATTTCTTCAATAGTATTTGTTGTCGTTTTTATGGTTCTCGATAACTTTCTTTCTCGTTAGGTTAAAAATTAAAAAGGCTACCCGAAGGTAGCCTTTGCATTTATTCAAAAAGAATTATCCAGCTTACTTCTTATCTGAGGATTTACCGGACTTATCTTCCTTACCCTTTTCCTGTTGTTCCTGCATCAGTTTTTCTTTCAGGTCTTTGAGAGTGTCAAGTTCACTACCCAGGGTAGCTTTCTTCACTCGAGACCTAACCTGACTAATAGCTTTACGGGTAGACTCAGCTTGTTTTTTCCTTTTGGCTTTTTGTTCTTCGGCTTCAGCCTTTTTCACTTCCTGCCAGATTTTTGAATGAGAAACCACAATACGATGGTTAGCACGGTCAAATTCTACAACTTCAAATTCAAGTTCCTCATCTATTTTGGCTTTGGTCTTATCTTCTTTTTCAAGATTTTTTACTGAGCAATAGCCTTCAAGGTTATAAGGCAGGGTGATAATGGCTGTTTTATCTTCAATTTTTGAAACAACACCTTCATGTCTGCTGCCAACATAGAAAATAGATTCGAAGGTATCCCATGGGTCTTCTTCAAGCTGTTTATGTCCGAGGGTTAATCTTCTGTTTTCACGGTCAATTTCCAGAACAACACATTCAACTTCATCACCCACTTTGGCAAACTCGCTGGGATGGTTAAATTTTTTCGTCCAGGAAAGGTCTGAAATATGAATCATTCCATCAATACCTTCCTCAAGCTCAACAAACAGACCATAGTTGGTCACATTTTTAACAACGGCTGTATGTTTGGTGCCAACGGCATATTCAGTGGGTACTTTTTCCCATGGGTCTGGAGTGAGTTGCTTCATTCCCAGGGAGAGTTTTCTTTCCTCACGGTCAATACTCAGCACTTTTACCTGGACCTCCTGTCCAAGGTGAACATAATCGGAAGGAGCTTTTAAGTGCTGTGACCATGTCATTTCGGATACATGAACTAGACCCTCAACACCAGGATAAATTTCTACAAAAGCACCATAATCCTCAATATTAACTACTTTACCTTTCAAGATGCTTCCTTCCACAATATCTTCAGGCAGCGTTTCCCAGGGATGTGGAGTAAGTTGCTTCATTCCCAGGGAAATACGCTTTTTCTCCTCATCGTAATCAAGAACTACTACTTTAATTTTCTGTCCGATTTCCAACAGTTCGTTGGGATGATTTATCCTTCCCCAGGAAACATCGGTAATATGAATTAATCCATCAACGCCTCCCAGGTCAACAAATACGCCAAAAGAAGTAAGGTTTTTGACAATGCCTTCCAGAACCTGTCCTTTCTCTAATTTAGAAAGTATTTTATGACGCTGTTGTTCAATATCCTGTTCGATAATAGCTTTATGGGATACAACAATGTTACGGAAAGCTTTGTTGAGTTTTACCACTTTTAAATCCATGGTTTTCCCAACATAAGCATCATAATCCTGAACAGGTTTGATATCCAGCTGGGAACCGGGCAAAAATGCATCAAGGCCAAAGAGGTCAACAACCATTCCTCCTTTTGTGCGGTCTTTGATATAACCCTGTACAATTTCGCCAGTATCGTGAGCTTTAACAATGTCGAGCCAGGCTTTTTCTGCACGGGCCCTTTTATGGCTGAGTTGCAGCTGCCCATCCCTGCCTTCGATGGACTGTACCATTACATCCACCTCATCGCCTACTTTCAGGTCAGGCATATACTTGAACTCAGATCGTGGTATCAGGCCATCCGATTTAAAGCCAATGTTTACGATAACATCCTTATCGGTAATATTTACTACTCTGGCTTTGATAACCTCGTGCTCTTTAATAACTGAAAGGCTCTGGGTATAAAGCTCTTCCAATTTTTTCCTTTCCTCTTCGTCATAATCAGAAAAGGTTTCTTTTTCATAACTTTCCCAGTCGAATTCTTCTTCCTCTTCTTCTGGTTTTTCTTCAACTGGAGCTTTTTCTTCAGCAGGTTTTTCTTCCTGTTGTTGTCCGGTACTCTCTGCGAGAGCTTCCTGTTGTTTTTCCTGATCCTTTTTGTCTTCAACTTTGTCTTCGACAGGTGCAGGCTCATCGTTGACCTGTTCCAAATCGCTTTTCTGTTCTGCATCTTCAGGTGCTACCTGAGATTTTTTTTCTCCGGCATCAACCCCAGGGTTTTCTTTCTCTGTTTCAGCTTTTGCTTCAACAGTTGTTTCTTTTTTTTCTTCTTTAGGGGTTTGTTCAGTTTCTTGATTTGTTTCCGGAGTGTTTTTTTTTTCTTCTGCCTTTTTCAGTTCTTTTTCTTCCATTAGTTTTATAAATCCTCCTTTTTTCCTAAA
>CAYNBC010000153.1:0-5939 GCA_964395255.1 uncultured Sphingobacteriales bacterium
TTTAGGAAATTCACCTGATTATTTAATTTTTTACCTTCAGGTGTATAAAGGAATTCAATTTCTTTGCTGTATTTTTCATATACCTTCGAACGAATGACTTTCATGGTTGAGTTCATTAAACCGTTCTGTTCGGTAAATCCTTCTGTGATAACCAGAAAAACTGAAGGAAGCCATCTTTCCGGAAACATTCCTGCTTTATCTCCTCCCTTATAAAATCTTTGAATTTGATTTTTAATGATGTTCAAGGCTTCAGAAACAGCTTTGTTTTTATCGTTTATATTTGCTGGATTGATGGATTTTTTAATACCATCTCCGGAAGGAAAGATGAGACCAACGGTATAAGGTTTATGGTCATTGTAAAGTAAACATTGTTCAATGATAGATGAACTGTTGACAAGGGCTTCTTCAATTCCTTCAGGGCTGTATTTTTCGCCATCTTCGGAGATGAGCAAACTCTTGAATCGTCCCAATACATAAAGAAATCCATCATTATCGAGATAACCCATGTCGCCCGTATAAAGCCATCCATCTTTGATAGTTTCCCGGGTAGCTTCGGGGTTTTTCCAATACCCCAGCATAACATTCTCACCACGGATAACAATTTCTCCTTTTTTACCCGGAGGTAATTCTTTGCCGTTTTCATCGATAATTTTACATTCAATACCTCTGGCAATAATACCTGAAGAGCCAAACTTATGTTGTTGAGGCGTATTGGACGAAATAACAGGAGAAGCTTCGGTCAGACCATAACCCTGGTACATGGGCATACCTACCGCACAAAAAAATTTCTGAAGCTCGATGTCAAGTAAAGCACCTCCACCTACAAAAAACTTTAATCTACCTCCAAAAGCTTCTCTTATTTTGGAAAACAAAATTTTATCAAAGATGTTTACAAGTGGTTTACGCAACAAGCTTAGACCTTTTCCCCGGTCATAACCCATCCGGTGGTATTTCATAGCGTTGTTGAGGGCAAGCTTGAACAGAAAATTCACAAATGCACCTTTTTCTTTGATGTTTTTCTCGATATTCTTCCGGAAATTTTTGGCTAATGCAGGAACACTTAGCAGAAAAACAGGTTTAGTTTCTTTGATATTTATGGGTATGTTTCTTAATGTTTCATTGGCTGTTTTCCCAGCTTTTACCGATGCTATCGATGCACCGTTCTTTATCAATGGGAAAATACCAACTGTATGAGCAAAGGAATGGTCCCATGGCAAAATCAGTAGGGTTGTATACCACGAAGGTATTTCATACAGACTCTCAGCCATCTCAACATTGGAAGTATAATTCCTGTGACTCAACATGATGCCCTTGGGTTCTGCCGTGGTTCCTGAAGTGTAAGAAATGGTTGCACAATCATTTTCCTCAACACTTTGCCATAAGGAATCAAATAAGCCAGCTGAATCTTCTGCTGGATATAAACTAAGAAACTCTTTTAAAGAGATAATTTTGTCATCCTTTTTAGAAACATCATCAAAAACAATAATTTTTTCAACCCTGGGGATTTCTTCTTTGATATTCAAAATTTTGTCAAGCTGGAACGGGGAAGTTATTATCATCCGGGCTTCTGAATGATTAATCCTGAATTTCAAATCAAATGGTTCAATCAACTTGACCGAAAGAGGAACGGAAATAACACCCAGATGAAACAATGCCAGTTCTGTAAGTATCCAATCATTTCTACCTTCCGACAAAAGAACTACTCTATCTCCTTTTTTTAAACCGTATTTATGAAATGAAAGAGTAATTTTTTTGACAATCTCCCCGCATTCTTTATAAGTTAAGCCCTCATATTGCTCAGTTTTTTTCTCACGGAGCATGATGTTGTCTGAGAAATGCTTAAGGCTTTCCTGAAAAAGGGAGGGGATGGTTTTGTGAGTTTTCATACAACTCAATTTTATTCATTTTTCCAATCGGGAAACCTTCCCGGAGTATAAGGTGCTTTCCTTTCCTCAAGCCTGGTTTCGATAGCTTGAATTTGTTGAGTCAGGTTTTTCAAGGTTTCGAGCACCTGTTCAAAATCTTTGGCAGCAACCTGATAGCTTTCTTTCATGGTTTCCGTGGGGCCTGAAATATTTCTCCATAAACCTGAGGATATCCTGCTAATTCTATCACCTATTGAAACAGGTACGCTTTCGTTGTATTTTTCGCGCAATTCGTCACCGTTTAATTTGATATTCACATTTTTAGCTGCTAATTCAATTTCCCGGATATTTTTCAGTAATTCAGAAGTTTCACCCTGGCTCAGATAAGTTGCTTTTTTGAGCAAGTCTACTTTTTCGAGAATATTTTTGTTAATATCGTTGGCAGCACTATATGCACGAATAAGTTCAGCCAGCTTGCGTTGGAAAGTGAGCATTTCTGGTGGAATCTCCTGATTTTCTTCCATTTGCAACAATTTGCAGTTAAATTTTTCAGGGCCGGCAAGGTAGGTTATGTTGCCTCCTTTTTCTTTATAAAGGGATACAGTATATGTTCCGGGTAATGCGGGTATTCCACCTTCGTCTTCGAATTTTGAATTTTTCCTTACAGGCCTTGTGCTGGGGTATCTGAAATCCCAGGTAATGCGGTTAATACCTTTTGCAGGGGTAGTATAAAGCCTTCGTACAAGATTTCCTTCAGCATCTTTAATTTCAAATACCAGATAGGTAGGAGCTTCATTTTCTTCTTCATGAAGTTCTTCAAAAGTAGGATAATAGGGTTCTTCTCCCTTTTTTATAGCTTCATTCTCTTTTTCTTTTCTGATTTGTTTCAGGCTTTTATCTGTTTCTTTTATGTAATAAGTAAATGTAGCTCCAAAAGGAGGATTGTCAGCAGTAAAATATGTTTCACCCTGACTTCCTTTTTTACCCCATCCAAATCTTGATGTTGGTACATACATCAAAGCATCTTTGATAGGGAAAATAAAAGCATCTTTTTGCTTAATTTCATCAGTGAGCAAACGAAGCGGAGTATAATCGTCCAGAATGTAAAATCCTCTTCCAAAAGAGGCAAGAACAATATCATTTTCTCTTTTCTGAATTGCAATATCCCTGATAGCAATGGGTGGTAAACCGTTTTTCAATTGAATCCAATTATTGCCACCGTCAATACTAAAGAAAAATCCAAATTCAGTACCGATAAAAAGAAGGTCTTTATTTACATGATCTTCTGCAATAGTCCAGACCACATGGGGTTCCTTAAGGTTGGATGTGATGGGTTTCCATGTTTTGCCTTTGTCTTCACTTTTTAAAATGTAAGGTTTAAAATCGGCCATTTTGTGGTTGTCAAAGCATGCATAAACAACATTTTCGTCATGTTGTGATGCCAGAATATCACTCACATAAGCAAACTCGGGAATGCCTGGTAATTTACATTTTCTCCAGTTTTTACCTCCATCTTCCGTAACCTGGATAAGGCCATCGTCAGTACCAGCATAAATTAGTCCTTCTTTTAAAGGTGATTCATCCAGTGAAACGATATTTCCATAAATAGATGTAGATGCATTTTTGGCTACTGCATCGATGGGCCATACTTTACCCATTACTTTCAATTTGTTGCGGTCGAGTTGTTTTGTTAAATCTGGGCTGATAACCTTCCATGAATTACCACGGTCATCACTACGAAAAACTTTGTTGGCTGCAAAATATAACCGGGAAGGGGAGTGGGGTGAAATAATCAGTGGTGCGTCCCAATTCCATCGGTATACTTCTTTATCATCGGGTTCAACAGGTTTGATACTTACCCTTTCCCCCGTTTTCAAATTTACTCTTGACAACCAGCCGTATTGACTTTGAGAATATACAATGTCCGGATTTTCAGGGTCGATGGCAGATTCAAAACCATCACCTCCGACAGTAACAAACCAGTCGGCATTGACAATACCACTGATGCTTGTGGTTCTTGAAGGTCCTCCCTGAGTGTTGTTGTCCTGAGTTCCACCATAGACATAATAAAAGGGTTTTCGATTGTCTACAGCTACGCGGTAAAATTGAGTTACGGGCAGATTATCTTTAAAATCCCAGGTAGCTCCACCATCAAAGCTTTCGTAAATACCTCCATCCCCTCCGATTAATAAATGCTGGGTGTTATGAGGATTTATCCATAAGGCATGGTCATCGACATGGCGGTTTTTATTACCCAGCACGCGGAATGTTTTACCACCGTCTTCGGTAATTTTTGTTCGGGTATCCAGGACATACACTTTATCAACATCCTGAGGGTCACAAAATATTTCGTTGTAGTATTGTGCACTGACTGTTTTATAATTACTCATTTTTGTCCATGATTCGCCTCTGTTTGTTGAGCGGAAAAATCCTCCTTTATTTCCAGAAGCTTCAATAATGGCATAAACTACATCGGGATTTACCGGAGAAATAGCAAGCCCAATTCTACCTAAATCGCCACCGGGAATTCCATTGGTAATTTTACGCCAATTTTTACCTCCATCTTCGGTTTTATAAATAGCAGATTCTGGGCCTCCATTGATTAAAGTCCAGACATGTCTTCTTCTTTGATATGAAGCAGCAATTAAAACATCCGGGTTGCGGGGGTCCATTACCACATCTGTAACACCTGTATTTTCGCTGATATCCAGTATTTTTTCCCAGCTTTGACCACCATCTGTAGTTTTATACAATCCACGATCACCACCAGGCCCCCAGAGAGGTCCCTGTGATGCAACATAAACAATGTTGGAATTATGAGGATGAACGATAATTTTGGCTATATGTTCAGAATTTTTAAGTCCCATATTTTTCCATGTTTTACCATCATCGGTACTTTTGTATACTCCGTTTCCCCATCCAACTGAACGCTGGCTGTTGTTTTCTCCCGTACCTACCCATACTGTATGGTGATTGTTGGGATCTATGGTAACGCAGCCAATGGAATAAACATCCTGATTGTCGAAAACGGGTGTCCATGTTATGCCTGAGTTTGTAGTTTTCCAGACTCCACCACAGGCTACAGCAACATAATACTCATGATAGTTGTCAGGGTTAACGGCAAAATCTACAATACGCCCTGACATAAAAGCCGGCCCTATGGAACGGAACTTTAATCCACTTAAAAGTTTCTCATCCCATGTACCATTATTCTGAGCAAAAACTTGATGAAAAACACCAGTGAGAATCAGACAAAAAATTATTAACCTTTTCATTTGCTTAAATTTAGATGTTTAAAATATCTATTACTTTTTGGTCCATAAATTTTGCGCCCGGATAGTTATCCGTGTAATCAAAATTAAGCCAAATATAACCATTTTCATCACTATGGAAATAGATAGGTTTATTTCCGATTTCGTCAGCGAATAAATCCCTTATCAGATGTTGGATATTACCCAATTGGCTCCCATGTCCAACCTTCACTTCCGGATAAAGATGCTCTGTTGTTCGTACTATTCTGCATTCTCCTCCAACAGCCTTTATCATAGCAGCCATTAATATGGAATAATCATCACAATCACCTGAAAAATGTTTTAAACTTTCATTTGCCGGTGAATAATATTCCTGGTCTAAAGGGTCAGGAATGTAATGCCATTTTGAGTTTATTTCTTTGAATATGGAAAAATACCTGACGATATTCCCGTATTTCCTGTAATAAAAATCGTCTTTAAAGTATTTCAGGGAAGCGATGATGGCCGAATTTCTTACTTCAGGGTGCGTGTAGTTGATAGCTTTAAGAATAATTTCTTTATTGCGGAATGATGCATTTTCAGGTAAAAATGGGACTTTTACCGGTTTGTCCATCAACGAAACCAGCAGTGTTTGATAATCGTAAATAACATCCCTAAAGCTGTATTTGTTTCGAAAAAGATTGACTAACAAAATAATAAATAACATGATACCCAATCCTATCACCCATTTGCGAAACAATACAACGAGGTAATAAAATACCAGAAAAACAAGGATGAACAAAATAGTATAATCAATCCTGAAAGTATAAATCCAGTTAATTGT
>CAYNBC010000154.1:0-5082 GCA_964395255.1 uncultured Sphingobacteriales bacterium
TTTGCACCTTTAGATGAGTTTTATTAATTTCAAAGTTATAACCTGCCTGAAGTTCATAAAAATATATATTCAATATCCTATGCGTCAGCAAATGTTTCAGCTTTGTTAAATATTTTGCTTTAATTCCCTCTGTCGAAAAATGTTCCTGTATTTGCTTGTTTTTTAATTTACCGGGCAATGCGGTTTCGATAAGTGGTAATTCATAAAGGCCTTTCCAAATATCGTGGTTCTGTCGTTTTTGAAGAATAATCGTTTCTTGATTCCGTATTAAAAAATAATGCAAATTACGCTGCCTGAGTCGTGGTAAAGTTTTTTTGTTGGGCAGCTCAGCCGTTTTGTTTTTATGGAATGCAAGACAATGATTTGAAACAGGACATAAATGGCAATCTGGAGATTGCGGTTTGCAAACCATAGCTCCTAAATCCATCATAGCCTCTGCCATTACAGATGGCTTTTGTTCCTGATAGAAAGGTAGCAAAAGTTTTTTGGCCTTATTCCTGAAATGAGTAGAAGAAATATTATCTTCAAGATAAAAGAACCTTGCACCAAAACGTGAGACATTGCCGTCAAGAACAACATAAGGCTGCTCGAAACAAACTGCAAGAATGACGGATGCTGTATAATCTCCTATACCCGGCAACTGCCTCAGCTGTGCATAAGTATCCGGGAACCTGCCTTCAAACTGCCCGGCAATAATTTGTGCTGCCTTTAACATATTTAAGGCTCTTCGGTAGTATCCCAATCCCTGCCACAATTTTAACAAACTGTCTTCGCTGGTTTTGCTTAAAGTAATGATATCAGGGTACGATTCAATAAATTTCAGAAAATAGGCAGTCCCCTGCTCTATCCGGGTTTGCTGCATAATTATTTCAGATACCCAGATTTTGTATGGGTCTTTTGATGTCCGCCACACCAATTTTCTTTTATGGATTTCAAACCATTGCCGTAAGGCTTCGGCAACTAAGGATACTTGTTCATTTTTCACAAATCAAAAATAAAAACGCTAAAATGTTAGCCGGATAAAAAATTTGAAATTTATTTTTGTAGGGAGATGATAAAGCAAGTACATATTCGACTCAAACCTTACAGAAGGGGATTTCACCTGATTACCCGTGAAATAGAGTCTCAATTACCGGAATTGCCCGAGCAAGGTTTACTGAATTTGTTTTTACAGCATACGTCCGCAGCACTATCTATCAATGAAAATTATGATCCTTCGGTTAGAACCGATCTGGAAACCATCTACAACAGGCTGATACCGGAGCGAATGTCCGGGCTCACACATACTCTTGAAGGAGACGATGATATGCCCTCGCACGCAAAAGCTAATTTAACGGGTCATTCTCTGACAATTCCCATTGAAAATTATCGCCTCGCTCTCGGAACCTGGCAGGGCATTTATCTGTGTGAATTTAGAAATCACGGAGGTAGCCGAAATATATTAGCTACGATTTTTTATTAAATATAACACTCATTTAAAGCAAAAAGCTCAGCATAATTCCTGCTGCAACGGCACTACCAATCACTCCGGCCACATTGGGAGCCATTGCATGCATTAGCAAATGGTTGGAAGGATCTTCTTTCAAACCTTCGTGCTGGACAACCCTTGCACTGTCAGGGACAGCCGATACACCGGCAGCACCAATCAAAGGATTAATGGGATTGTGCGCTGGAGAAAGCCAATTCATGATTTTGGCAAAAATAACACCTCCAGCTGTGGCTATAATAAAGGAAAAAGCACCCAGAGAAAAAATCAAAATGGAATCTGTGGTTAAAAATACATCGGCCTGTGTGGAAGCTCCAACTGCCAGACCCAGTAATACCGTTACTATATCAATCAAAGCAGTGCTTGCCGTTTGGGCAAGTCGTTTGGTAACTCCGCTTTCTTTCAGCAAATTACCCAGAAAGAGCATTCCCAGCAATGGCATTGCACTGGGTGCAATAAAAGCCGTTAACAAAAAACCGATAATGGGAAACAATATTTTTTCAATACGTAAAACCGAGCGGGGTGGTTTCATTTTGATTTTTCTTTCCTTTTTGGTGGTAAGCAATCGCATGATTGGAGGCTGAATGACCGGAACCAGTGCCATATATGAGTAAGCCGCAATGGCAATGGGCCCTATGAGATTTTTGACAACCGTACCGTCTGCAAGAACATTGACGCCATTGGCCAGTTTGGAAGCAATAAATATGGAAGTAGGCCCGTCAGCACCTCCGATAATACCTATAGCTCCCGCTTCGGGCGGGGCAAATCCTAAATATAAAGCTCCTATAAAAGTGATAAAAATACCCACCTGAGCAGCAGCTCCCAGCAATATCAGTCTCGGATTCGAGATTAAGGAAGAAAAATCGGTCATGGCTCCTATCCCTAAAAATATCAACGGAGGATAAATGCCGGATGTAACCCCGAAATAAATATAATTCAATACACTACCCTTTTCGTAAATTCCAAGTTTCAGGTTAAAACCTTCCGCCTGAAAAAACGGAATATTGCCAATCATGATACCGAATCCGATGGGAAGCAGTAAAAGTGGCTCGTATTTGTACCGGATGGCCAGAAATATAAAAAACAAACCTACCAAAATCATAACCAGATGCTTCCATGTAGCATTGGCAAAACCGGAAAATTCAATAAAATTCAATACTCCGAATACAGTCAGCGTGTAGTGTTTGAAATGCTGACCCGCAATAATCAATTCATCGGATTTAGGGTCGATTCTAGCTGTTTTCGGACCGATATCCGGTTTGTTATAAACCAGATGCAATTTGCCGTTGTGAAGGGTCCAGCTTCCCGTATATTTTTGTTTTACCGAATCCATTTCAAATGTTTGGTCGGGATAAAAACGGTAACTTTTAAAGCGTTTTTTCTTATCAGCACTCCGGGCACTAATGGGATAAGAGTCATCCCTATTGGCCCATTTGCCTTTTGTAATCCATTCGTTTTGTACCGAAAAACCATTCACCGGATTTTCGGTCTTTGTTTGAAACCCTGATGAAATCAGACTCAAAATAGCAATAATCAGAAATACGGTAATAAATTTACGCTGAGGTGCATCCAGTTTGTTTACTTTCTCACAAATAAACCTTTTCATATTTATTCCAGTTCTATTAGTACATCACCCTGTAAAACACTCATTCCTTCCTGAACAGCAATTTTTTGAACAATACCGGGCTTTTCCGCCAGAATTTCATTTTCCATCTTCATGGCTTCCATAATCAGAAGCTTATCACCTCTGTTCACTTTATCGCCCGGCTTGACCAGGATTTTTAATATCGTTCCCGGTAAAGGAGCCAATACTTTGAAGATATGCGCGTCCTCGGATTTTTTTATTTCGTGCGCACCTTCCGGATTTTTAATTACTTTTCTAACCAGCTTCGGGGGTTCAGGTTTGTCGCTCTTTATTTCAAAATCAACATTATATCTGGTTCCGTTAACTTCTATCTCCGCTCTGCCTTTTTCAATCTGTAAAATTTCAACCTCGTAATCGTGCCCTCTGATAGTAAATTTGAATTGTTTCATAAATGCTATCCGTTAAGTGGTTTTAAATCATATACATTATAAATTTTTGAACTCCAGGGAGAATAACGCCTTTGTACCCGCTTAAGGGTCAGCACCATGTTTTCTTCATCATGTTGTTCATAAAAATACAGATATAGCGTCATGGCAATGGCAGCCGCCACTTCACCCTGAAGATGCATATCATCATCTTTTAACTCGTGATGCCTTCCTTGTCTTTTCAGTTTTCTTTTTGCATTCCAATTTATCCATTTCGGTATCATTCGAAAAGCGTAATAGAGCAAAACAAGTGAAACGAAAACAGTTAAATATCCAGTAAAAGCAATGATAAAAGCTGTACTGTCAAGATAAGTTTTTAAAATTAGCATCATAATCTTTTATTTAGAGAGGAATATTGCCATGTTTTTTGGGAGGATTGTGGTCTTTTTTTGTCATCAGGCGTTCAAGCCCTCTGATGATTCTGAAGCGGGTATTGCGGGGTTCAATAACATCGTCTATAAATCCGTAACGGGCAGCTTCGTATGGATTGGCAAATTTCTGACGATATTCTTCTTCTTTTCGGGCAATAAATTCAGCCCTTTTCTCTTCATCTTCAATTTTACGGAGTTCCTTGCCATATAAAACCTCAATGGCTCCCTGCGGCCCCATTACCGCAATTTCAGCCGTAGGCCAGGCATAATTGATATCTCCTCTTAACTGTTTGCAGCTCATCACATCATGGGCACCACCATATGACTTGCGCAAAGTCACTGTAATTTTGGGAACCGTAGCTTCCCCGTAAGCAAACATCAGCTTGGCACCATGGGTAATAATTCCACCATATTCCTGACGACTGCCAGGTAAAAAGCCGGGCACATCCACAAGTGTCACAATCGGAATATTGAATGCATCGCAAAAACGAACAAAGCGGGCGGCTTTTCGCGAGGCGTCAATATCCAGCACTCCGGCCAGAAAATTGGGTTGATTAGCCACAATCCCCACAGGCATTCCATTAAATTTGGCAAATCCTATTATGATATTCCGGGCATAATTTCGCTGGATTTCCAGAAATTCCCCATCATCTACAATCAACCCGATTACATCCAGCATATCATAAGGTTTATTGGGATTGTCGGGAATAATTGTGTTGAGCGAATCTTCGATGCGGTCGATAGGGTCGGTGCAATTGTATACGGGGGGTTCCTCCAGATTATTTTGTGGTAAATAACTGAGTAATTTTTTTATTATCAAAATGCCCTCGTCTTCATCTTCAGCCATAAAATGAGCTACACCTGATTTGGTAGAATGAATCTGAGCGCCTCCCAGGTCTTCTTCACTGATCACTTCACCGGTAACCTGTTTGACTACCTTGGGCCCGGTAACAAACATATAACTGTTTTTCTCCGACATAATTATAAAATCAGTCAAAGCCGGAGAATAAACGGCTCCACCAGCACAGGGTCCGAAAATGGCAGAAATTTGAGGAATAACTCCTGATGCCAGAATGTTTCTTTCAAAAATCTCTGCATAGCCGGCCAGGCTCAAAACCCCTTCCTGAATCCGGGCCCCCCCGCTGTCATTAATTC
>CAYNBC010000154.1:5092-5913 GCA_964395255.1 uncultured Sphingobacteriales bacterium
ATTCCGATAACCGGTGCCCCGACTTTCATGGCCTGGTCCATCAATTTGCATATTTTTTTGGCATAAGCTTCCGACAATGAACCGCCTAAAATGGTAAAGTCCTGAGCATAAACAAATACAACCCGACCATTGATAGTTCCCATACCGGTTATCACGCCATCTGTGAGGTATTTTCGCCCGGCAAGGCCAAAATCGTTGCAACGGTGTGTAACAAACATATCTGTTTCTTCAAAGCTGCCTTCATCCAGCAATTTCTCAACCCTTTCCCTTGCCGTATATTTTCCTTTGGCGTGTTGTGATTCAATTTTATCCAGACCTCCGCCTAAACGAGCTTGGTGTCTGAGCTCAATTAATTTCCGAATTTGATCTTCCCGGCTCATTTTTCCGATTTATTTTCACATAATTCCATTAAAACCCCGAATGTAGATTTGGGGTGCAAAAACGCAATATCCAACCCTTCTGCTCCTCTTCTGGGTTTTCTGTCAATTAATTGAACCCCTTTAGAACCGGCTTCTTCCAGTTGTTTTTCAATGTTTTTTACGGCAAATGCCAAATGATGTATTCCTTCACCTCTTTTTTCAATGAATTTTGCTACCGGGCTGTCGTCCGATGTGGGTTCCAAAAGTTCAATCTTGGTATCTCCCAGTTTGAAAAATGCGGTTTTTACTTTCTGGTCTTTTACTTCTTCAATCTTATAACATTTTAGTCCGAGTATTTCTTCATAAAATGCTATTGCTTTTTGCATATTTTTAACCGCAATACCGATGTGTTCAATATAACGAATTTCAACCATAACGGATATTTTTTATTAACAACAAATG
>CAYNBC010000155.1:0-5902 GCA_964395255.1 uncultured Sphingobacteriales bacterium
ACATTTTTATAAATTAAAAAACAATCCGGCTGCAAAAATTTTCTGGGGAAGAATACCTTTTGAATTTGTAATTTCTTATCTGTTTTTTGTAAAACATGGTATGGTTCAGAGAATTTTGCACTTTATCAAATACAGTGGTGAATATCAACTTGCTTTTCACATGGGGCAATTGTTTGGTGCCGACATTCATGATTTTTTTATCGAAGAAAAGGTGGAAGTAATTATTCCGGTTCCGTTACATCCTCGAAAATTAAAGCTGAGAGGTTATAATCAATCCGAATGGATAGCCAGAGGCATTTCTGAGAGTACAGGTATTCCCGTTAGCGCAAACAATTTAGTCAGAGGCCTTTACTCCGAATCTCAAACACGCAAGAACAGAATTCAACGATGGCTGAATGTAAAAGATATTTTCTGTTTAAAGAACCCGGAAGAATATGCAAACCGTCATATTTTGCTGCTTGACGATGTTATCACCACCGGGGCCACAATAGAATCATGCTGGCAGGCTTTGAAAAATGTGCCAGATATAAAAATAAGCATTGCTTCTCTTGCGTTTCCTCTTTCTTAGTATTTTCTAATTTTGCACTTTATCAAACTATGAGAAATACTATTATCCATTTTGCCTTATTTTGTATCATCTGCTGGATGGGTTTGTATTCCTGTCGTGACGAAGGATTTATCACCGACCCCACGGCCAAACTCAAATTCAGCACCGACACCGTTTTATTTGATACCGTATTTGTAACCAGAGGTTCAGCAACAAAAAGGTTTATGATTTATAATCCTTACAAACAAAAGATACGTATTTCGGAAATACGGCTTGCAGGAGGTAAAGCCTCCCCCTTTCGCATCAATGTAGATGGTGACCCTTCGGTAGTTATACATGATTATGAAATGCTACCCGAAGATTCATCTTATGTTTTTGTGGATGTTACAATCAATCCTGACACTTCTACCTTGCCTTTTATCGTCAAAGATTCCATTATGTTTGTTACTAATGGCAATGTTCAACATGTAAAATTACTGGCATGGGGACAAAATGCACATTTTTTTCATAGCTATCTTATAACGCATGATACAATCTGGTATCCAGACCTGCCCTATGTAATTTCCAATCATATAGGCATCGACAGAAATACAACGCTTACCATCATGCCCGGTGTAAAAATTTACTCGGACAACGGTTCAGCCATACTTGTATGGGGTACTTTGAAAGTAAATGGCAGCTATGAAGAGCCTGTAGAATTCCGCCATGTCAGGCTGGATGATTATTACAGGAATATACCCGGTCAGTGGTTTGGCCTGTATTTTTTACGCGAGAGCAAAGACAATTATATTCGAAATGCCAGCATCAGGAATGCCACCATAGGTGTTCGTGTAGATTCCCTCCCTGTCAATGGTAATCCCAACCTTGTGCTTGAAAATGTTGTCATTGAAAACACCAGTGCAGTGGGTATTCTGGGTTATACTGCCCACATAACTGCTTACAACACCATCGTGGATAACAGCTGTCAGTATCTGGCCGTAGGTGATCTGGGCGGGAAATATGAATTTTATCATTGCACATTCAGCCATTCCCAATGTGTATGCAGTAGTCAGGACATAGCATTGGCTTTTTTCAATACCGACTATAATGGACATCAAAATGACCTATCCCTCACTCTGGTAAATTCCATTGTCTGGGGATATAACCAAAACGAAATATTGCTTGAATCATCAGGGACCGGAGCCTTTAATGTCACAGTTGACCATTGCTTAATAAAAACCACAGACGGCCAGTTGGCCATCAACAACAACATCCTTAACAAGAACCCTGAATTTATAAATGAATGCAAATACAATTTTGAGCTGGATAGTTTAAGTCCTGCAATAGATAAAGGTATGGATGTATCCTTTTTGCCATCACAGGTTCAGAAAGACCTGAAAGGTAACAATCGCTCAGGACAGATACCTGACCTGGGTGCTATTGAGAAAAAGCGTTAATTTATCATTTTCTGCTTAACAAATTTTAACAGGGGAACACAGGGGATTCTGCTATTTTCCAGCATGACATGGGTAATTTTGCAAACAAATAATTATTACCATGAGTACTTCCACCGATATAAGAGAACTTAACGAACTGATTAAAGCAAAAAGCTCGTTTATTGATTTGATAAACATTGAGTTAAAAAAGGTCATTGTAGGGCAGCAAAAGATGCTTGAAAGCCTGCTAATCGGGGTTTTGTCACAGGGTCATATTTTGCTGGAAGGTGTACCGGGTCTGGCCAAAACTCTTGCCATCAAATCTCTTTCCCAGGCGCTTGGTTTAAAATTCAATCGTATACAATTTACACCCGATTTATTACCTGCTGACCTTCTGGGTACTATGATTTATAATCAAGCTAAAAACGAATTCACTGTCAAAAAAGGACCCATATTCGCCAACTTTATTTTAGCCGATGAAATCAACAGGGCACCAGCAAAAGTACAGAGTGCATTACTTGAAGCCATGCAGGAAAAGCAGGTTACGATCGGAGAAAATACATTTGTGCTGGAAGAACCTTTTCTGGTTATGGCAACTCAGAACCCCATAGAGCAGGAAGGTACCTATCCCCTTCCGGAAGCCCAGGTTGACCGCTTTTTACTCAAAGTAAAAATTACTTACCCTAAAAAAGAAGAAGAGAGACAAATCATCCGTCAGAATATTAACCAGCCACCCCCAGCTATTAAAGCAGCCGTCACAAAAGAAGACATACTGGAAGCCCGGGAGTTGGTCAAAACCATTTATATGGACGAAAAAATTGAGAATTACATCCTGGACATAGTATTTGCAACGCGTAAACCCGAGGATTACGGATTGGATTCGCTTAAAAATATGATTTCGTATGGTGCTTCACCCAGAGCCAGTATTTATCTTGCTCTTGCAGCCAGAGCCTATGCATTTATCAACAGAAGAGGATTCGTTATCCCTGAAGACATACGATACATTTGTCATGATGTTTTAAGGCACCGAATCGGCCTGACCTATGAAGCAGAAGCCGAAAACATCCTGACCGAAGATATAATTAACACCATTTTAAACAAAGTTGAAGTGCCCTAAAAAATATAGCCTTGGAAACCGGAGAACTGCTCAAAAAAGTCAGGCATATTGAAATCAAAACAAGAGGATTGTCGAACCACCTCTTTGCAGGTGAATATCATAGTGTATTCAAAGGAAGGGGAATTTCGTTTGCTGAAGTACGGGAGTATCAATATGGTGATGATATAAGAACTATTGACTGGAATGTTACTGCACGATTTAACAGCCCTTATGTAAAGGTTTTTGAGGAAGAACGCGAACTTACCGTCATGTTGCTGATTGATGTTAGCCGTTCCGATTATTTTGGCACACAAAAACAATTTAAAAATATGCTGATGGCAGAGATTGCTGCTGTTCTTTCATTCTCTGCCATTAAAAACAAAGATAAAGTAGGCGTTATCTTTTTCAGCGACCAGGTAGAACTTTTTATTCGGCCTCAGAAAGGAAGAAAGCATATTTTGAGAATTATCAGGCATTTGCTGAGCTTTGAACCCCGTCATCAGAAGACCGATATTTCGGAAGCTCTCCGGTACCTGAATAATCTTATCAAAAAAAGAAGTATTGCATTTTTAATGTCCGATTTTCTGGATACTAATTACGATAAAGCCCTGAGCATAGCATCCAGAAAACACGATTTAATCGGGATACATGTTTATGACCCTCTGGAGAAAGATTTGCCTGACATGGGCTATGTTAGATTGTACGACCCAGAAGCCAATGAATACTTATGGGTGGATACTTCATCCCGGAAAGCCCGTGAAATATACCGCAACTGGCATCTTAAAAACAACGATTATATGGTTAATACTTTCACCCGTTGCGGTGCTGATTTACTTCACATTTCCACCAGTGAAGATTATGTCCCGGTACTTATCCGCTTTTTCAAGCAAAGAGCCATGAAAAAATGAAATTCTTAAAGCTTACATATTTTTTTTGTGGATTCATTCTTTTTTCCATATCCGCCTCTCATGCCCAGATTACAGTTAAATCAAGGATTGATTCCAATGAAATTCTGATTGGCAGCCCTGTGCATTATGAAATGCAAATTATTTATTCAAAGGATATCCGGCTTTTAAATCCACTTATACCCGACACCCTGGGCGAATTTGAACTCCTCGATAAACCGGAAACAGATTCCTCTTTAGAAAAAGACAAAATCACACGGTCTGTAAGTTTTCATTTAAGTTGCTACGATAGCGGACAAAAAACCATCCCACCTCTACAGATTCAGTTCCGTTTTAAAGATGATAGTATATATCGAAGTCTTTACACGGATAGTTTTCAGGTATGGGTTCAAAGCATGGAGGTAGATACAAGCCGCCCACCAAGGCCCATCAAAAATATCATCAATCCCCGGCTGGCTGCAGGCGAACTATTACCTTATTTCCTGGCTCTCTTATTTTTATTGATTATAGCCTTTGCCATCTGGTATTACAGAGCCAAAAAAGCAGGAAAAAATTTGCCATTTGTCAGGGAAAAACCCAGATTACCACCTCATGTAGTGGCTTATGCTGAGCTCAGGAAACTGGAAGATGAGAAGCTTTGGCAAAAAGGTGAAATCAAAAATTATCATATCCGTCTGACTGATATTGTTAGAAAGTATCTTGAAGACAGGTTTGATATACCTGCAGTTGAATCAACAACTGGAGAAATTTTAGAATACCTGAAAGACTTCATAGAGGATAATTCTTTAATCGAAAAAATCAAATCCGCACTTGAGCTCTCTGACCTTGTGAAATTTGCTAAATTTTCTCCCTTGCCGGATGAAAATAAATTTTGCCTTGAAGTTGCCTATCAACTGGTAGATTCTACCAAACCCAAATTATTTGAAGAAGAAAAAGAAAATTCAAATTCTGAGATTTAAATAATTTTGATTTTATTACATTTGAGTATGAATTTTATCATATTTACGGTAGGATTTATACTCGTAATTCGGGGAGCTGATTATCTGGTAGATGGAGCAACAGTACTTGCACGCAGGTTTAGAATATCAAGTATTGTAATTGGTCTAACCATTGTATCTATAGGCACTTCATTACCGGAGATGGTGGTGAATGTTACTGCCAGTATTAACGGATATGAAGGTATAGCCGTGGGGAATGTCATTGGAAGTAATATTGCCAATATTTTGCTGGTACTGGGTATAACTGCTATTATTTTTCCTCTTGATGTGAAAAAAAATACTACTTATTACGAAATACCATTTTCATTTATCATTACAGTGATACTATTGATCTCAGTAAACCTTCATGTTTTCAATAAAAACCTATTTCCTGGTATTTCCCGCGGAACAGGTATTTTATTTCTTGCATTACAGGTTTTGTTTATGATATATGTAATGAAGATGCCCAAAGAGGATAGATTGGAAGATGAAGAAGGGGAAATTCATACAAAGCTGAACGAAAAGCTACGAGCTTTGATTTCCAGAACCGCAAGAGCAACAAGATCTACGGCCGTTCTTGAGAAAGTAAATTATGCCTTTGAACAAAATCCTGTTTTACGTGCATCTATACTCATTACCTTAGGTCTTGTGGCTCTGGTCTTTGGAGGTAGATGGACTGTAAATGGTGCTGCTGGATTTGCTTCTGATATCGGGGTCAGTGAATCTCTCATCGGCTATACCGTTGTGGCTATTGGTACCTGCCTGCCCGAATTAATGACTTCAATTGTAGCCGCACTGAAAAAAAATGTGGATATTGCTGTAGGAAATGTTGTAGGATCATTGATTTTTAATATCCTTTGGGTTCTAGGGCTCAGCGCAACCATTTCCCCCATTCATTTTGTAAGCGAAGTCAACAATAATGTGGATCTGATTATACTTCTATCCGCAACGGCTCTTTTGTT
>CAYNBC010000156.1:0-5901 GCA_964395255.1 uncultured Sphingobacteriales bacterium
GTAGTTATATTGCTCTTGCTGACTATAGCACGCTTGATTACCAACAGCTTCAGAAAAGCTACGGATGTATGCTCACATTGTCAATTTAATTGTGAACATTGTCCTCTTGAATAATGTTATACAGATAAAGGTGAGCGTTTATTCCGGCTAATGATTATTTTTGTGCCATGAGAAGCCGGATTTTTACGGGGATACTTTTGTTGATTTATCATTTTTCTGTCATAGCACAAAGTTGCCCGGATGCCAGAACAAACATCTACCGCTGGAACAAGTCGATGAACTTTTCAGAGGATTTGAGCTCGGTTTATGATTTAAAATATCACAGGATTTATTGGGAAGCAACTCCTGATTCACATTTTATTAAGGGAAGTATCGCTTCCTATTTTGTATCCAGAGTAGATTCTCTCCATACAATAATATTCCATCTCGATTCATCCATGGTCGTAGATTCGGTGGTTTTTCATTCCCAATTATTAAAGTTTGAATTTACAGGAGCCTATGAACTAAGCATTTACCTTCCTGTTTTTCTGAGTAAATCGGTATTAGATTCCATAACTGTCTACTATCACGGATGGCCCAAAACGGGTGGATTTGGTAGTTTTTCTACCGGAACGCATCAGGGCTCTCCTGTTTTATGGACTTTGTCCGAGCCTTATGGTGCGGCAGACTGGTGGCCTTGTAAGCAAAGCCTGAACGATAAAATAGATTCGGTAGATATTTTTATAAATACAATTTGGCCAAACAAAGCTGCATCCAATGGCATTCTGGTTTCCACAAAAAGAAACAGGGAACGCGTAACCTATCACTGGAAACATAAATATCCTATAGCCGCGTACCTGATTGCCATGGCTATTACAAATTATGCCGAATACACCGATTCTGTCATTACAAACAATGGCTCATTTCCTATTTTAAATTATGTTTACCCGGAAGATTCGGCTTTATTCAGGCAGGATGCAGAGCGCACTGTGGATGTGATGAAGTTTTTTATCAATACATTTGGCCCTTATCCTTTTGAAAAAGAAAAATACGGACATGCCCAGTTTGGCAGGGGAGGTGGCATGGAGCACCAGACTATGAGTTTTATGGGCAGCCTGAGTGAATACCTGGTTGTACATGAACTGGCACACCAATGGTTTGGTGATAAAATAACCTGCCACAGCTGGTCAGATATCTGGTTGAACGAAGGATTTGCTACCTATTCTGAAGGATTATGGACCGAATACCGTTATGGTGCAGAAGCCTTTGCTGACTGGAGGGAGATGCACATTGGCCGGATTATCCGCACCCCTGGCGGTTCGGTTTATGTTTATAACCAGGATACTTTGCTGGTAGGACGTGTTTTTGATTATCGTCTGACATATGAAAAAGCTGCCATGGTTATTCATATGTTGCGAAAAATATTGGGTGACGAAGTTTTTTTCAGGGCTTTGAAAAATTACCTTTCCGATTCACATCTGGCATACCATTATGCCCGTACCAATGATTTGATTTATCACATGGAAAAAGAATCCGGTGAAGATTTAACCCGCTTCTTTGATGATTGGATTTATGGTCAGGGATATCCTGTTTTTCATATCAAATGGCTTCAAAATGGTGAGCTTTTCCGGGTCGAAGTTAATCAGAGTTCTGCAGGCTGGGAAAATCATTTCTTTCGGATTCCTGTTCCGCTTTATCTGGCGGGTGGTTCTCAAGACACATTGGTTATTTTAAACCCTTCTTCTAACGATCAGACATTTTATCTGACCATTCCTTTCAAAGTGGATACCGTCATTTTTGATAAAGATTTTGATTTCATTACCGGGTCAAACAAGGTTGAAGGCTATTGTGTTGAACCTCAAAATAAAATAACAGTTTACCCCAATCCTGTTCATCATTTGAAAAATTTATTCATTGTAGTAGCCTCAGGGGAAAGTATCGAAACGGTTTCAATCATTGATTTATCGGGTAAAATAGTTTATTATCAGGACTATAACAAATATTATTTTAATGCACAAAGCTGGAAAGAGCTTTCCGTACCTTATCTAGCACCCGGCATATATCTTATAGCTGTTAAAACAAAATCGGGTTGGCTAAAAACCCGTTTGGTAAGCTATTAAATTCAGCTAAAATTTCAGAGCCATCAAGCCTTCTATTTGAGCCATAATTTGATCGACAGTGTAATGATGTGATTTGATAGCAGCACTTCCGCAAGCACCGGAACATGTCCCACACCCTTTGCATAGTAGTTCATTAACATGAGAAACATTTTTCTCTTCGTCAAAACTGATGGCAGAATAGGGGCAAACATTAACGCAGGTCTGACATCCACAGCAAATTTCTTCATTGACCTCTGCTGTGATAACCTCCATTTCATATTCTCCCCTGGCAATGGCACTTAAAATCCTTGCTGATGCAGCTCTGGCCTGAGCAATGGTATCCGAGATATCCTTGGGCCCCTGACAGGTTCCCACTATGTAAACACCATCGGTTGTTGTAGCTACCGGGTCAAGTTTAGGATGTTTTTCTATAAAGAAATCGTTACCGCAAAGGCTGATACCTGTTTTTTGTGCCATTTCCTTAGCATCCTCATGAGCTTCAAGTCCTACCATCAGAATGACAAGGTCTGCTGAAAGAGCAATGGGTTCACGGAATAGGGCCTCATTCATTTCGATAATTACTTTTCCGTCTTCGCCTTCTCTGGGTGCACGGATTATAGGTCGGTCATCCTTGTCAAAGTTTAAGAACATGATGTTTTTCTTCTGTGTTTCCTTATACATTTCTTCACACCCTTTTCCGAAGGAGCGGATATCGGCATAAACCTGATAAATATTACTATCGGGTAACAATTGTCGTAACTGGTTTGAGTATTTAAGAGCCGTTGAACAGCAAACCCTGGAGCAATATTCATGAATATTTTTATCTCTGGAACCAACGCAATGAATGATGGCGATGTTTTTATATTTATCTTTATCCAGCGGGCTAATTTTTCCCTTTAGCATCATTTCCTCAAATTCTTCGCTGGTAATAACTTCAGGTAGTTTTCCATAACCATAATTCTCCAGTAAAATGGGATCGTAGGTCTTCAATCCTGTGGCAATTATCATGTTTCCAAAATCAAATTCAATAAGCTCTTTACCGGATTTTATGCGCGCATGAAAGTTGCCCATATAACCACTCAGTTCCTCGATATCAGCATTTTTAATAACGGTAATATGCGGATGGTTTTCCACCTGGTTTATTTTGGGTTGTATAAGCTGGGATGCGCTGAACATGTATGGGAACAGTAAATCGAGATGAGCAACCCTTCCACCCAGTACAGACGATTTTTCAATGAGATACACCTTTTTGCCAGCATTGGCAATTTCAAGTGCAGCAGTAATACCGGCTATGCCTCCGCCAATAACCAGAGTTGCCGGGTTGATTTTAACGGTTCTTCTTTCGAGGGGTTCATGATACATAACCCGGTAAACAGCAGCTGCCGTGTGGGATATGGCTTTTGCAGTAGCTTTATCTCTGTCGGTATGCACCCATGAAACATGTTCCCGGATATTGGCAATTTCAACCAGATATGGATTTAATCCAGCTTTTTGAGCAGCTTTTCTGAAAGTAAGTTCATGTATTCGGGGTGAGCATGCAGCCACAACAATTCTATTCAGGTTATACTCAAGTATATCATTGATAATGAGGTCCTGGCCTGGATCTGAACACATGTACTTATAATTTTTTGCCAGAACCACGCAGGGGAGTTCTTTGGCTTTTTCCACCACTTTGTCTACATCAACCATATTGGCGATGTTGGTTCCACAACTGCATACATATACCCCTATTCTTTTTTCATCTATGTTATTCATGACCTTATTTTTTCGTTTTTAATTTCCATAAAATATGCTGCAAAAGAGCGATACAAAAAATGTGTCCATTTACCGAAAGGCACTATTAACAATGCCCATTGAACCAGAATTATCATATGGATTAAATATATCCAGATGTTGTACTGGATAATATTCAAATCAATGAAAATACGCACTATCAATGAAGTGATGCCAATTAGGAACAACCAGATGACAAACATCCAATCCGTAAAATGTGTGAATCGGGTAAACTCTTCTTTTTTCTGTATTCTTTCCACAATAAAAATGCTTGTAACAATAAATACAGCTGCACTTTCTATGTATCCGGCAACAATAATCCACATCTTTGTTGTTTCAAACCAGTTGAGGAAGACAGTGGTTATCAATAATAGGATATAGCCAAAAACGAGAATCAAATGTTCAAGCCAGCGTAATTTTTTGTCTTCACAAAGGATGTATTTTTTTTGAGTGAACATATGTACAAACAGGGAAGGAAGATGCTTGATATAATTGATTAATGGTACTTTATGGCCGGGTTTTACCAGGCTTAAATACCACATTCTTATAATGTTGGGTAAAAGTATCAATATAAAAACACTGGCAATAGCCCACATTTCGAAAAGATGACCATAATGCATGATGGGAGTAATGTTGAAACTATGGTAGGAAGCAAAAGCTATAACGGCAATGGTGAGAATAACATAAAGGAATGCATTGAGCACAGGGGATAAATAAAGCAGGGAAGACAGGCCTGTCCAATCATAGACCGTGGTTAAATATCTTCGTATGCTCATCATTAATTCGCCAGGACTTGCCTGACGGGGACAATGACTGCTGCAATCACCACAGTAATAACACATCCATGGCTCCAGCTGAGTGGCTAGTTTATCTTTTAATCCCAGCTGGGTGAGTTTAATGATTTTTCGAGGATATAATTCCTGTTCATTGGTTAATGAGCAAGTAGCTGTGCAATTACCACAGTGATAACAGGCTGTCCAGTCCGTGTTACCAAATTTTTGTATTCGTTTTATAAATCCCGGATCTATTTTGTTAATAACAGTTGCTGTTGCCATTATTTAAATTTTTATGGCAAATTATTTACATATACAATTCCTCCCATGGTTCATCTTGTTCATTTTGTTCATGGAATGCTAACCATTTTTTGTTTCTTACAACAAAATCCTGATATATAGCTTAGCCTTTCTTATCAAGTGAGAAGCTTGTGTGTTCTCAATGAAATGAGAAGAATTTCTGAGCAGGGAAAGAAATAAAAGGGGTAGCGAGAGAGGGACTCGAACCCTCGACCTCAGCATTATGAGTGCTGCGCTCTAACCAGCTGAGCTATCTCGCCATCCTTGAATAAGAACTCATTTTAGCGGTGCAAAGATAAAGCTAAAAATAAACCTGAAATATGTTTTTTTAAAAATCTTTCTTTTTGCTGGCTTTAAACAGAATTTCTTTTTCAGCGTCCGAAAGACTGTCATATCCTGAACGGGCAATTTTGTCCAGAATTTTATCAATCAATTCCTGATTTTCAGTTTCTTTATATTTTCTCTGGCTGGATTTGTTTTTAACGGTTTTAAATTTTACACGCCTGGGCCTTGATTTACCTCTGGGTTTTTGTTTGAATGCTTCACCAAGAGCAATAACAAAACGCTCCAGCCAGAGGGTAATATCGCGGCCTCTTTTCAATTGGTAAATGGTTAGAAATCCAAATAGGGCTCCACCCAGATGTGCTATATGACCTCCGTAATTTCCTTCAGGCAATGTAATAAGGTCAATCAGAATTAATACAATTGCAATGTATTTAATTCTGACCGCACCGAAAAACAATAAGTAAATTGTATAATCAGGCACAAGAACGGCTGCTGCTACCAGAATAGCCAGAACGCTTGCAGAAGCACCTACAAGACCAAGCCCGGGAATAAAATTTTTCAACACCGGTATAGTTGCATATGCCAGCAGATACAATAATCCTCCCGCTATTCCACCAAGAATATATAACGTCCATATTTTATTATCACCCTGAAATTCCCTGAGTATTCTACCGAACCAATAAAAAATCAAC
>CAYNBC010000157.1:0-5888 GCA_964395255.1 uncultured Sphingobacteriales bacterium
CAGTATAACAGTACTTAATAAATTATTTAGAATGTGTTTAAATTAACTTTTAATTAATCAAATTAATAATAAAAACCATTACTTTGGTTTCGAAAAAATTGAAATAAATTTGTTTAAAATCGCAGAAAAGAATAAGAAATAGTTGAGATATGGAAGAAAATAAAAATTCCCCTGAAAACAAATCACGCAGAAAATTTATTAAAAACCTGGGATTAGCAGTAGGAGTAGGTGCTGTAGCTACAACCGGAGCTATTGTATCAGCACATAAAGCCGAAGTAAAAAAAGGGAAAACTGTAAAGGTTTTGACCCAGGAAGGAGAGGTGGCAGAGGTTGATACCAGTGATTTGAAACCTCTTTCCAAAAAGGAAAGAAAAGAAATTACAAAGAAATATCTTGCACGGGGAAAAGAAGGAATTCCCGGGAAAAAATGGGTAATGGTTATAGACCTGGCCAAGTGCCGTAATGCACGAATGTGTATAGCGGCATGTCAGGAGGCTCATCACCTTCGTCCCGAGCAATATCATATCAACACACTCAAAATGCAGGATGATGAAAATACAGCGCCTTACTATATGCCCAAACCCTGTTTTCATTGCGACAATCCTCCCTGTACCAAGGTCTGTCCTGTAAATGCTACATGGAAACGGCAGGACGGTATTGTGTTGATAGACAACACAAGGTGTATTGGTTGCAGGTTTTGTATGGCGGCCTGTCCTTATTCTGCCAGGGTATTTAACTGGACCAAGCCCAAATTTGTTGAAGGTGATGAAAACCGTCCTTATGATGTTGAATTGAATGTCCCTCAGAAAAAAGGTACTATCACTAAATGTCTTTTCAGCGCAGACAGGTTGAGGCAGGGCAAATTACCTTATTGTGTATCATCCTGCCCGAACGGGGTTTATTGGTTTGGTGATTTAAATGAAGATGCAGTAACCAATGGTACGACAGGTGAAACTGTGAGGTTTTCGGAACTGATTGAAAAAAATGCAGGATATACAGTGATGCCCGAGTTGGGTACCAAACCAAGAGTATATTATCTACCACCCAAAAACAGGTTGTTTCCATTTCCGGAAGAAGACAAGCCTGCAAATGAAAATCATATTTCCTAATGTTTAAGATTATTAAATAGTACTTATGGAAAACATCAATAAACCTAAAAAAAGCTTTCAGGAAATTAGTAAAGACCTCACCCGATCTATAGTTGAACATGACGGGTGGAGTTACTTTTGGGTATTTATTCTGGTTACCATTTTGATAATTGCTCTATGGGGCTGGGTAATACAGTTGAAAAATGGTCTGGGGGTTACGGCCATGCGGGATTATGTTTCCTGGGGTATGTATATTGCCAACTTTGTGTTTTTCGTAGCTGTGAGTTTGATTGGTTCACTTATTAGTTCCATTTTATATTTACTTAATATCGAATGGAGCAAACCTATATCACGGGTTGCGGAACAAATTGCCATAGCAGCCGTAGCTCTGGCAGGTGTAATCATTATATTTGATATGGGGCGTCCCGACCGGCTTTTGAATGTTTTTATCCATGGCCGTTTTGCCAGTCCTATCCTCTGGGATGTTACCGTTATTACTACCTATCTGGTTATTTCTATTTTGTTGATTTATATACCTTTGATTCCTGATATTGCATACCTCAGAGACAATCTAAAAAATGTACCTGTGTGGCAGCAAAAACTGTATAAAATTCTTTCATTAAACTGGAAAGGATCTACCGAGCAATTTAAAGTTATATATCACAGCATGCGTGTACTTGCCATTTTAATTATTCCAGTTGCACTGGCCATTCATACTGTTACTTCATGGCTATTTGCAGCTACATTAAGACCAGGCTGGGACACAACCATTTTCGGACCTTATTTTGTTACAGGTGCCTTTGTGGCCGGTGTCGCTGCCGTAATTATGGCCATGTATATTTATCGGCTGAGATACAAACTTCAGGATTATTTTACAGATTATCATTTTGACATGATGTCCAAATTGCTGGTACTGGTTTGTCTGGTTTACCTTTATTTTAACATTAATGAATTTCTTGTGCCGGGCTATAAAATGAAGCAGGGTGATGCTGCCCATCTACACGAACTCTTTCAGGGAAAATGGGCTGGCATGTTCTGGTCGGTGCAGATCCTTGGTCTGGCCCTTCCTATTATTCTGTTGATTATGAAACCTTTCCGGAAACCATTGCCTTCTTTTATCATTTCTATTTTTGTGGTTCTGGGTGCATGGTTCAAAAGATACCTGATTGTCATTCCTACCATGCAACATCCATTTTTACCCATTCAGAATGTACCTGAAAACTTTCATACCTATCACCCTACAGGTGTTGAAATCATGATTACGCTGGGTTCGTTTGCTGCTTCATTATTGATTATTACCGCATTGGTCAAGCTATTTCCTGTGATTACGATGTGGGAGTATAATGAGAAACCTTCAAATGAATGAATTTAATAGATGGATTAAATGATATTTTAAGATGAAAAAGCACATTGTTTTTGTTGCTCTTTTGTTACTGGTCAATTTTGTAATAGCTCAGGAATGGACTGTACCTGAAGAAGAAAGCAAGAAGAAAAGTCCTGTTGAAGCCAGTGATGAAATTTTACAAAAAGGAAAGGAACTCATGATGGCACAATGCAAGTCCTGTCATGGAGATCCAGGAATGAATAATGCTATCCCTCTGCCTCCTGTAAATCCGCCTGATTTTGCAAGCGAAACAGTGCAATCCAATACAGAAGGAGATATTTTTTATAAAATTTCGGAAGGTAAGGGAGCCATGCCTTCCTTTAAAAATATTTTATCAGAAGAAGACCGATGGGCACTGGCTTTGTATATCAAATCGCTCGGAGCATCAACGCCTAAAGGTTCGGAAGTTACTGCCGGACAAAGTCCTGTTCTGGAAGCCCGTTTGAATGTTGAGCTTGACCCTGCGCATGAAAAAATCCGTGTTAAATTAAATGCGGATAGCAATGAAGGTTCCCTGAAAGGGATTAAGATTGGATTTTATGTTAAAAGATATTTTGGTTTGCTAAAATTCGATGAAGAAGTTACCGATGCCGAAGGTATTGCCATTGTTGATTTTCCCAGGGATATACCGGGAGATACTTTTGGCAGAGCGACCCTTGTTGTCAAAACGGAATCAGAACCTTTGAAAGCTGAAGCAGTACTTGAAAAAGCCGATATTTGTAAACCTCATGTACCCATTAATATTTTTGAAAAACGAGTTATGTGGTCGACCAATGACCGCACACAGTGGTGGATAATTTTGACTTATCTGGGCGTTGTTTCCGGTGTATGGATTACCATTTTTTATATCGTTTTTCAATTTGTGAAGATTAATAAGCTGGGAAAAATTTAAAGATTTTTTACAGGCAGAATATATTGAACATGCCTTGTTAAATAAGCCCTATGGCAGAAATAAAATGCTATCACTGTGGTGATACCTGCGGAAAATATCCAGTTGTATGGGACGGGAAATACTTCTGTTGCCATGGGTGCAAGTCGGTTTATCAGCTCCTCAATGAGCATAATTTAAATACTTATTATAAGCTGTACGAGACTCCCGGGATTAAGGCTGATGAAAGTATTCATGAAGAATTTGCCTACTTTGATCATCCTGAAATTGAATCACAATTACTCGATTTTGATAATGGCAAACATGCCCGCGTTAGTTTTTTTATACCCTCTATTCATTGCAGCTCCTGCATCTGGTTACTTGAAAATTTAAACAGGTTACATCAAGGTATATTTTTTTCCCAGGTCAATTTTACCAGAAAGACGGTAAGTATTACCTATCAAAAAGATAAAATCAAACTGAGCCAGCTGATACAATTACTCAATGAAATACATTATAAACCCCAGATTTCCCTTAAAGACCTTGATAAAAAAAACAAAACTCCCCCAAAAAGTCGAAAAATTTTATATCAAATAGGAATTGCAGGTTTTGCTTTTGGAAATATCATGATTTATGCGCTCCCATGGTATTTGCCAGGTAAGGAAGGAGTAGATTTTTTTTATAAAAATTTTGTAGGATGGTTGAGCTTTGGTTTATCACTCCCGGTTGTCTTTTACAGTGCTTCTGATTATTTACAATCTGGTTTTAAGAATTTAAGAAAAGGAATATTAAATATTGACCTACCTATAGCTACCGGTATTCTGGCTTTGTTTTTTTTCAGTAGCTATTCTTTGATTTTTAAAGAGGCAGAACATTTATATTTTGATTCGCTAAGCGGGCTGGTATTTTTTTTATTAATAGGAAAATGGTTTCAGAACAAAACATACAGTGCTTTATCCTTTGAAAGGGATTATCGCTCCTATTTTCCTGTAGCTGTTACACGAGCCGGTGCAGAAGGGAATGAGTATGTTCCTCTGGAAAAACTGAAACCCGATGACGAAATACTGGTCAGAAACAGGGAGTTAATACCTGCGGATGGGATTTTGTTAAGTGAAGAGGCATTAATTGATTACAGTTTTATTACCGGTGAATCAATACCTGTAAAAGTTCAGCAGGGGCAACCTGTATTTGCAGGTGGCAGGCAAATAGGTTTTGCCATAAAAATCAAAATCAACAAAGAAGTTGACCAGAGCCGGTTAACGCAAATATGGAATGAACAAAATGTGGTAAAAAGTAAAAAGAAGCAGCTGAAAAAAGTATCCGATATAGTGAGCCGCTACTTTGTTGTTGCCGTATTTATCATTGCCCTCTTTACAGCTATATACTGGATGATTGTAAACCCGGAAAAAGCCCTTTTTGCAGCCATTTCTGTATTGATAATAGCCTGTCCGTGTGCATTGGCACTCAGTGTACCCTTTGCTTTTGGCAATGCTATGCGTTGGGCTGGTAATCTGGGTATGTATCTGAGAAATTCGGATGTTGTTGAACAAATGGCCAATACAGATACCATTGTATTTGATAAAACCGGGACTTTAACGGAAAAGAATTTCAATATTGCAGGGTATAAAGGTGAAGCATTAACAGATGAAGAAAAAATACTTGTAAGGTCGCTGGCTATAAACTCCGTACACCCGTTAAGTCATTGCATTGCTGAATATTTGAAGGATTTTCCTGTGGTTCAGGTAAATGATTTTAAGGAAATTATTTCGGAAGGTGTAAAAGCCGCAATAAACGGGCATGAAGTAAAATTGGGGAATGTGAATTTTGCCGATGGGCAAAACTTTGAAGTCAATAACATTTCTGGCTCTCAGGTATTTGTAAGTTTGGATGGAAGATGTAAAGGATATTTTATTATTCAAAATAAATTGAGAGATAATTTGAAAGAAACAATACAGCAGTTAAAGGAATACCAGATGTATGTGGTTTCCGGAGATAATGACACAGATCGGGAGCGGCTTGGTGAAATTTTTCCTCCGGAAACTCATTTTCTTTTTCATCAATCTCCTGAAGACAAAAAGAAATTTGTTGAAAATTTAAAATCGGAAAAAAGAAATGTGCTTTATATGGGGGATGGATTAAATGATGCTGGTGCTTTGATGGAAAGCGATGCTGGTATATCTATTGCCGATAATATATTTGTTTTTTCACCGGCCAGTGATGCCATTCTTGAAGCCAGAAAATTTTCTTTGCTTCCGGCTTTGATGGAGTATTTTAAAAAAAGCATTAACATCGTTAAAATTTCGTATTTCATTTCTTTTCTTTACAACACGGCAGGTCTTTATTTTGCTGTACGGGGGATGTTAAGTCCCGTTCTTGCAGCAGTTTTGATGCCTTTAAGTTCCATATCTGTTGTTGTTATAACTACATTTTCCACCACTTTTCTCGCCAGAAAAATGTTAAAATAAAGAATTAGATTGGTGTCAGAGGAGGATGTAAAAAATTAAAGAAAAAAATTATTATAAAAGTTTTAACAAGCATACAGCTACTT
>CAYNBC010000158.1:0-1026 GCA_964395255.1 uncultured Sphingobacteriales bacterium
TTTATACTGTTCCTGAAAAATGTATTGATTCGTCTTTCCAGCTATGAAACCATTTCCTGGAATAAAATTGAGTTGAAAATTTATGTAAAATAAAAATTGTTTACAAGACCGTAATTCAACTGACTTTGCCCGGAATATTATCTTTTTAAGAAAGTATTTGCCTATACCCAAACGGTTGGGTAAATTCGGAAAATCAGCAGAAATATTTTTAATGGTTTTAAACACATAAAATGAATAACTATGGCTAAAACAGATATGAAACAATTATTGGAAAAACTGGGTATTAAAGAGCTGAATACGGGTCTTTCGACCGGTACTCAATGGTTTGAAGCTAGTGGTCAAATTCTGGAATCTTACAGCCCTATTGATAACTCCCTGATAGCCAAAGTGCAAACTGCCTCACAGGATGATTTTGAGAAAATCATGCAAAAGGCAAGCGAAGCTTTTAAGGAATGGCGTCAATGGCCTGCACCCAAACGGGGTGAAATTGTAAGACAGATAGGCAATGCATTGCGTGAAAAAAAGGATGAACTGGGTGCCCTGGTTACCCTGGAAATGGGAAAAATCCTGGAAGAAGGGAAAGGTGAGGTTCAGGAGATGATAGATATTTGTGACTTTGCTGTAGGTCAGGCACGTCTGCTAAATGGTTTTACCATGCATTCCGAAAGACCAGACCATCGCATTTATGACCAGTACCACCCATTGGGCATTGTCGGTCTTATCACTTCTTTTAATTTCCCCGTAGCTGTTTGGGCATGGAACTCCATGATTGCCACTGTTGCAGGTGATGTAGTTGTCTGGAAACCGAGCTCTAAAACTCCCCTTACAGCCATTGCCACCCACAAGATTATCGAAGGGATATTGAAAAAAAATAATGTTCCTGAAGGTGTTTTTAATCTTGTTGTGGCCAGTTCTTCCGTTCTGGGAGACAACTTTGCAGCCGATAAAAGATTTCCGCTCATTTCCATGACAGGCTCAACAAAAGTTGGAAAGAGAGTAGGCGAAATCGTAGGAAAAAGATTGGGC
>CAYNBC010000158.1:1036-5836 GCA_964395255.1 uncultured Sphingobacteriales bacterium
AACTGGGAGGCAACAATGCTGTTATAGTTTCACATCATGCTGACCTCGACATGGCTATACCTGCCATTGTTTTTGGTGCTGTAGGAACAGCCGGCCAGCGCTGTACAACTACAAGACGATTGATTATTCACGAATCCATATACGATAAAGTTAAAGACAAATTGATTTCGGCTTATAAACAGGTAGCTCAAAGAATAGGCAATCCACTTGATCCTCATACCCTGGTTGGTCCCCTTATTGACAGGGCAGCCGTTGAAGATTATAAATTTGCTATTCAGGAAGCTGTCAGGGAAGGAGGTAAGCTGGTATTTGGCGGAGAAGTGCTCGAAGGTGATAAATATCCTTCAGGGCTTTATGTCGTACCAACATTGATTGAAGCACAAAACCATTACAAAATAGTTCAGGAAGAAACTTTTGCCCCTATCTTATACCTCATGAAATACAGCCGTTTTGAAGAAGCTGTAGAAATGCAGAACGATGTTCCTCAAGGGCTCTCCTCTGCCCTGTTTAGCCTTAATTTGCGGGAAGTAGAATATTTCCTCTCTGAGCGAGGCTCTGATTGTGGTATTGCCAACATCAATACAGGAACTTCAGGCGCTGAAATCGGAGGTGCTTTTGGTGGTGAAAAAGACACCGGTGGCGGTCGTGAATCGGGATCAGATGCCTGGAAAATTTATATGAGACGACAAACCAATACCATTAACTGGGGAACTCAATTGCCACTGGCTCAGGGAATTGATTTTTCTCTGTAACCATGAAACTTTAAAATTATTTCAAAAGTCTTAAAACCCCACCATTCCCGAATGGGTGGGGTTTTTTGTAATTTTGTCATCACAAAAATGCAAACATGCGCCAGAACAACGAAGCCCATTGGGACAAAGTTTATACCCGAAATACAGACCAGCAAGTAGGCTGGTATCAACCCAGGCCGGTAACATCTCTCCGTTTGATTGAAAAATATGCCCAGCGAAAGGATGCTTTTATCATTGATATTGGTGCGGGAAATTCCCATCTGGCTACTGAGTTAATTAATTCGGGTTTTCAACATATCTTCCTTCTTGACATTTCAACCAGAGCACTGGAAAGAGCCAGAGAAAAGCTGGAGACTTACGCCTCGCTTGTGTCCATGATAAAAGGAAGTGTGCTTGATTTTGAAATCAATGAAACTTTTGATATCTGGCACGACAGAGCTGTATTTCATTTTTTTCATCAACCTCATGAAATCAATGCCTATAAAAATCAGGTCATTAAATATCTCAATCCAGGAGGAATTTTTATCCTGGCGACATTTTCATTGAATGGACCAGAAATGTGTAGTGGATTACCGGTAAACAGACAAAGTACTGAAAGCATTGAAAACTTGTTTGGTGATGCTTTTCAAATCCTTGAATCATTTACAGAAGATCATATTACCCCTGCCAATAAGATTCAAAACTACCTGTTCTCCGTTTTGAAAAAGAAAAACTAAAATCCCATAAAATAGGGATATACAGATTGTTTCCGCCCCATTATCTTTCAAAAGTTATAAAATAATGGGAATTGGATAATTTAAAACAAAAAAATAATGCAGTTAATTCCATAAAAGAGTCTGGAGCTACTTGCTTATCACTAAAAATAGGGATAAAAGATTGAAATTATCAGATTTAAATATTGAACAAAAAGCAAGGATATTAAAGGTTGAAGGTGACCAGCATTTCAAAAAAAGAATCACAGAACTTGGATTTCTTAAAGGAAATGAAATCCGGCTTGTAAAAGCAGCACCTTTTAATGGGCCTGCTGAATATGAAATCCTGGGTTATAAAGTATCACTGAGAAAGGAAGAAGCCAGACTTATTGATGTAGAGCCTGCCTTAACTCCAGAATTAAATGGAATTAAAGTAGCCCTTCGTAATGGCAAATACTCACTACCCGCTCCTGCTGATACCAAAATTATAAAAATCGCTTTTGTCGGTAATCCCAATTCAGGTAAAACCAGTTTATTTAACAAATTATCCAGGTCGAGAGAAAAAGTAGGAAATTACGGAGGTGTAACTATCGAAAAAAAAGTTGCTCGCATAATTAAAGATGGCTATCAGCTTGATTTTGTCGATTTGCCCGGGACTTATAGCCTTTCAGAATATACACCGGAAGAAAAATATGTCAGGGAATATTTACTGGGAGAAAAACCCGATATTGTAGTTAATGTAGTCGATGCTACCAATCTGAAACGCAATCTTTATCTGACCACACAATTGATGGACCTGGGTTGCAGGGTTATCATCGCATTGAATATGTTTGACGAAATCCGTAATGAAGGTATTAACCTAAAGCCTGAAATTATTGAATCTTCTCTGGGTATAAAAACAGTTCCTACCATCGGTACACAGGGAATAGGTATTGAAGAGCTGATGGACTCCATCCTTGAAGAATATAAAACCGGGCACCGGAAAGCCATGTATATTCATTACGGTGATGATATTGAAGCAGCTATCGAAAAAGCCTCTGAAACCATTAACGGTGATTTTCCTGAATTTAAACTTAACCGTTATTTTTTATTGAAAGTTCTGAAAAACCAACAGGAATTTATCAGGCAGTATTTACCCCATATACCCCCGGAAAGGTGGGAACCTCTAAAAAAAATGGTAAGCGAAATTGAAAAAAAATATAGTGAAGATATTGACACTTTAATTACCAATGCCCGCTATCATGTAATTGATTATGTGGTAAGCAGCTGCATGGATAAAGAACCCAGGCAGAGCCAATTGATTTCCGAGAAAATTGACAACATTCTTCTTCACAAAGTCCTGGGAATACCCATTTTCCTCGCTTTTATGTTTATAACTTTCTGGGCCACTTTTGAACTCGGGGAATATCCTACACACTGGATTGAAATGGCATTTAGCTGGCTTGGGCAATGGGTGGGAAACATCATGCCTCCGGGTATGGCTCAAGACCTTCTGGTTGACGGTATCATTACCGGTATCGGTGGAGTGCTGGTTTTTTTACCCAATATTTTAATACTTTTTCTCTTTATTTCCTTTATGGAAGATAGTGGATACATGGCACGGGCAAGTTTTATTATGGATAACCTGATGCATAAAATCGGATTGCACGGAAGGTCTTTTATTCCCCTTATCATTGGTTTTGGTTGTAATGTACCCGCTATCATGTCAACACGAACCATCCGTGATAAAAAAGACCGTTTCCTTACCATGTTGATGATTCCCTTTATGTCATGCTCGGCACGATTGCCTGTCTATATTTTAATAACAGGGGCTTTTTTCCCTGAAAATCCGGCCCTTTTTATTTTCGGACTTTACCTGTTGGGTATTGTTTTGTCCATCATCACGGCTAAATTTCTCAACATCACACTATTCAAAAAACAGCTTTCATTGTTGATGATGGAATTACCGCCATACCGTTTACCTTCCGCCAGGATTGTTGTATGGAATATGTGGAACAAAGGCTCTCAATATTTGAAAAAAATCGGAAAGATTATCCTCATCGCTTCTGTAATTATCTGGTTTTTAAATTATTTTCCGGTTCAGGAAAACAAACCTTCTTCAGTTAATGAGAATTATATCAGCCAGGTTGGTAAGGCTCTGGCACCTGCATTTCATCCCTTAGGGTTTGACTGGAAGATGACCGTAGGTCTGGTGTCGGGATTTGCTGCCAAAGAAGTGATAGTTTCCACATTGAACATCATCTATCAAACAGGTAATGGTGACCTTCAAAGCAAGCTCATTGCTGACCCTTTTTTTAACAGAGCCAATGCACTTTCATTTCTGGTGTTTATACTTATTTATCTTCCATGTATATCCGTGATTTCCACACTCGCTAAGGAAGGCAACTGGAAAATTGCTTTCTTTTCCGTTGTCTTTAATACATCTGTAGCATGGATTGTTTCATTTCTGGTTTACCGTATCTCTCTCGGAATTTTTTAAGAAATAATTCTCAAGAGCCAAGTATTTAAAAGCCTTTTATATTATTTCTGGTTTTTGTAATGTTCGAGGTCAGTATCCTCAACCAGTTTATTTAAGATGGCATAAACCGTCAAACCTGCAACAGATTTGATTCCCAGCTTGGCAGTTATATTTTTTCGATGGGTAATTACCGTATGCTGGCTGATAAACAATTTATCAGCAATTTCTTTGTTGGAATAACCCAGAACTACCATTTTCAACACTTCGGTTTCCCGCTGGGTAAGATGAACATTCTTTTTTTCATCCTTTAATTTATCCGGTTTTGACAGGAGTTTTTTGATTTTATCTTTAAGCTCAAGAACAGTATCGGTGATATAAATGATTTCATCAAATAACGATGCGGTTTTTTTATCAAGGAATGAATAAGTAATGGCTGCATAAGCTGTTTTGTCAGCATTCTGAAAAAATTCTCCCGGTTTTGAAAGAGTGGAGTCAGGTAAAAATGAAGGGTTCATAATCACAACATCGGGATTTCTTGACTGTATCATGGCAACCATATCATCCACACTGCAAGTATCCGATATCTCAAGCTGTAAGCCCAGCCTTTTAAGCAGACTCTTCAACCCAGTAACAACAATCTCGGAAGGGTCGGCAAGGATAATATGGTAGGTTCTTGTCACGGGTGTATCTGTTTTTCCATCAATTCAACCATGGGAACCAGCACTTTGTCCTCAATACGCGTATGATTAATCAAATCCTGATGCAATTCAAATAATTCAGACAACAATTTATGGGTATAAAATACTTCTGAGGTTGGGGAAAAATATTTAATCAACAGGTTTTTCATGTCCATGATCTTACCTTCGATATCATCATGATGCTCTTTAAAATCCCGGAT
>CAYNBC010000159.1:0-5793 GCA_964395255.1 uncultured Sphingobacteriales bacterium
GTTTTCATCAATAAAAACAAGGTCGTAATGATGCAGGGGTTTCTCTTCAAAATGGTCCAACAGTTCTTCTTCCTGCTGTACCAGCGTAAAATTCTGCTTCCATGATTTCAATATGGTAGAAATTATTTCAGCATTTTCTTTATTGGATTCGGCAATAAAAATGTTATAATGATGGTCAATGTTCCATTTGCTTGAGTTTTTCATGGAAGGATATCCCAGCTTAATGGTAAACACAAAATCACTTCCTGCACCCACTTCACTGAACACCTGGATATGACCTCCCATCATTTCAACCAATTTCCTGGAAATAGGCAAACCCAGTCCTGTACCTCCATATTTTCTGGAAGTGGAAGTATCGGCTTGCGAAAATGTTTCAAACAAAGTCTCAATTTTGCTGCTCTCAATACCAATACCGGTGTCTTTAACTGAAAATTCAAGTACAGTAAAATCTTCTTTTTTCTCTTTTACCTTAATGGTAAGTTTTACATAGCCTTCATGAGTAAATTTGATAGCATTTCCCATTAAATTGGTAAGTATCTGGCGAAGTCTTAAAGGGTCTCCCACATAAAAATCTCCTACATCGGGTTTGATGTCAAAGAGCAAGTCAATGTTTTTTTCATTGGCTCTGACCATCAAAACTTTAATAATTTTTTCCAGGACATCGAAGAGGGAAAACTCAATATTTTCCAGCAACAATTTACCAGCTTCAATTTTGGAGATATCCAGTATTTCATTCAAAATATCCAGCAGGGTTTCACCTGAAACTTTTATACTTTGAATTCTTTCCCGTTGAATATCTGAAAGGTCGCCCATAAGAGCCAGTTCGGCCATACCAATTATGCCATTCAAGGGGGTTCTTAGTTCATGGCTCATGTTGGCCAGAAATTCACTTTTAATCCGGCTTGCCTCTTCTGCATCGGCTTTGGCTTTACGAAGGTTTTCCTTGGAAATAATCAATTCACTTATGGTTTTTTCCAATTTGTGAGTAATGTCTTCAAGAGCGACTTTCTGCCGGTACAATTCGGTAAAAACGGCAACTTTACTTCTGAGGATAGCCGGATCGACCGGTTTGAAAAGGTAATCAACAGCTCCGGCATCATAACCTTTAAAAATGTGTTTTTCTTCTTTGTTGTTGGCTGTAATAAAAATGATAGGAATATGCTTTGTCCGGGTGCTGCCACGCATAAGCTCAGCGGTTTCATAACCATCCATCCCGGGCATCTGAACATCCATGAGTACCAATGCAAAATCAATGGATAACATCAATGCAAGGGCATCATTGCCTGAGGTTACTTTGTAAATATTAATGTCCATATCCTCAAGAATCTGCTCCAGGGCAAGCAAATTCTCATGCCTGTCGTCCACCAGCAAAACATTTATGGTATATCTTTCGCTCATTATACTTCTCCCATCTTAATTATCTTTTTAAAAATACAGGGAGCCAATAACGGCTAACAAATTAATTTTCAGCATTCATTTGTAATGCTTGTATTTCAATATTTTACAGGAAACCCCGGCAGAATTTTCCTTTTCCCTTTATGAGTTTATTTTATTCGTTTTTGCTTGAATTTTATTTGGTTAAATTTGTTAGCAACAGGAATAAATGAAAGGTTTTAGAAAAGCCAATATAACGGGTGTTTGCCTTTTTTTTCTGATGTTATCGGTCAGTAATGCTCAAACTTTAATTGAAAATTTTGATGATACCAATTTTACTTCAAATCCAGCATGGACGGGAGATACTTCAGATTTTATCATAAACAGTTCCCTTCAATTACAATTGAATGCATCATCAGCAGGGATAAGCTATCTTTCCACATCCCAGTTTTCCAATTTCAATACGGTATGGCAATTCTGGTTCAAACTGGATTTTGCGCCCTCTGCCAACAATCTGGTTAAAATATATCTGGTCTCGAATCAACAAAATCTCACTTCCTCGCTGAAAGGTTATTATTTGCAATTGGGTGAAAGTGGCAGTCAGGATGGGATTGATTTATTCAAACAAAATGGTTTGAACTCCGTTAAAATCATCGATGGCCACGCTACCAACCTCTCACAAAATCCGGAAATCCATGTAAAGGTGATACATGACCCAAATGGCGAATGGACTCTTTATACCTCCGGAACAAGCCTGGGCCCCTGGCAGGAAGAAGGCCGGGTGTTTGACAATGAATTTACTGAAAATAAATCTTTTGGCTTCTTATGCAAATACACTATAAGCAATTCCCATAAATTTTATTTCGACAGCATACAGATTTATCCTTATCAACCTGATACCCTGGCTCCCACTCTGCAATCCATTGAGTTTAACGATTTCCATTCCCTTGTTTTAAAATTCAATGAAAATCTGGATAGTCTTTCTTCAGGCAAAAAGGAAAACTTTTATTTATGGCCTGATTTTGTTTATCCCTCAAAAGTGAAATACGGGGGCAATTACATTCAGCTGTTTTTCAGCCAGGCTTTTGAAAATGAAAAATTTTATTCTCTGGTCATCAAAAATATTAAAGACCTCCAGGGAAATGCGCTGGATTCCCTTTTCAAAACGTTTGAATTTTTTCTTCCTTCAAGAGGAAGCATTGTTATCAATGAAATCATGGCGGACCCGAGCCCGTCTGTTCAACTTCCGGAAGAGGAATACATTGAATTATTCAATACAACAAATCACGATATTACGCTGGGCGGCTGGGTGCTTTCCGACCCATCTACCAGCATCATACTTCCGGATACAGTTATAGAAAAAGGGCAATACTTGATATTATGCCGGCCTGAAGCCTTGCAGGATTTTGCTCCTTACGGGCATGTTCTTCCTTCAGGAATACCTGTGCTCAACAATAGCGGGGATGAATTACATCTTGTTTCGACCGCAGGACTAAATATTGATGATGTTCATTATCTGAGTAGCTGGTACCGAAACCCCGATAAAAGTTCAGGTGGATGGTCGCTGGAAAGAATCAATCCCTACAATCCCTGTGGAAAAGAAGAAAACTGGACTGCCTCAGAAGATGCAGCCGGAGGAACACCCGGTAAAATCAATTCCGTGTTTCAAATGATTCCCGACAGCATTCCGCCCGTTATTTCATCTTATATGTTTACAGACAGTGGTCATATCGAGATACATTTTTCTGAACCTGTTGATACCGTTCAGCCTTTTGATTTTCAGTTTGAATGTAGTAAGCAGGTCATGGAAATTAACTGGCTGAGTACGGAAATTCTGGAAATGAAGATTTATCCTGTTTTTCACCATCAGGATACCTGCACGCTAACATACCATGTTTTTGATTGCATAGGGAATGCTTCTAATCATCAGATTTTTATTCAGTATTTCAAGCCGGAACAGGCCAGCGCTTTTGATATTGTTGTATCTGAAATTATGGCCAACCCCGAACCCGCTCAGAATCTACCTCCTTTTGAATATCTGGAATTATACAACAGGAGTCAGAAATATGTAAACCTTGATAAATGGTATTTGCAAATCAATAACGCACAGGTCAGGTTGCCAAATTTTCTTGTAAAACCCGGTGATTATGTTATTCTCTGTGACGAAAACTATATGAATTCCTTTCAGGCCCATGGTCAGGTAGTGGGGGTTCATTCCATGCCATCCCTGCCCAATTCTGGTGGAAGGATTTTATTGTATAATTCGCAACACCAATACATTTTTGACCTCTCCTATTCGAGCCGGTGGTATCAGAATGAATACAAAGCTGGTGGAGGATGGTCGCTGGAAATGAAGGATGTACATCGAACATGCAATCAGGAAGGAAACTGGAGCGCCTCGGAAAGCCCTTCCGGAGGCACACCGGGAAAGCAAAACAGTGTTATGGCTCAAAATCCAGACCTTGACGACCCGGTTATAAATGCTGTTTTTTGTCCCGACAGCCTGCATCTTGAATTGGTTTTCAATGAAAAACTGGACAGTCTGAGTGCCACATTGACGAAAAACTTTGAATTCAGTGACAATACTCCTTCTGTTCAGGGAATTTCCTGCCCCGTACCAGATTACAACCGCCTTTTATTTGAATTTAAAAAACCCCTGAACCGGCAGGAAACTTATCAGCTGGCTCTAAAAAATGTAAGCGATTGCTCAGGTAATTTTGCAAGCCCGGGACCTTATTTATTCGGTCTGGAAGAACCAGTGGATAGCGGTGATTTGATAATCAATGAAATCCTTTTTAATCCCATACCGGGCGGTTCTGACTTTATCGAATTGTTCAACAGGTCGAATAAAATCATCAATCTGAACCAGCTTGTTCTGGCTTCTCTGGATGATTCAGTCCGTATTGTTCAACCTGTAACTCTTTCATCCGAAGGAAATCTGATTTTTCCAGGAGATTACCCCACATTCACTGTTGATCCGGATTTTGTAAAAGAAAATTATCTGGTTAAACATGAAAACCGCCTTTTGGGGTTGTCGAAATTACCTTCATTTAATGATGATAAAGGTGATGTGGTTTTGATGAACCGGCAGAATCAGGTTCTGGATTATCTGCATTATGAGGAAAGTTATCATTCATCATTATTGAAAAATAAAGAAGGTGTTTCACTGGAAAGAATTAGTCCTGACCAGCCAACAGGCTTACCTTCAAACTGGTATTCTGCTTCAACGGATGCTGGATATGCAACACCCACCTACCGTAATTCACAGTATTCTGAAGAAACTCCCGGAAATCAAATGGTAGAAATCGAACCCACAGTTTTCTCCCCTGATTTTGATGGAATGGATGATTTATTGTTTATACGCTACAAGCTTCCCCGCAGTGGCTATCATGGTTCCATTGATATTTACAATCTTTCCGGGAAAAAAATCAAAGAAATATCCAATCATTTTCTTGCAGGAACACAGGGTTTCTTTACCTGGGACGGTACCACCGATGATGGCCAGCTATCACCTATCGGTGTTTATATAGTGGTTGTTATTCTCAACCACCCCGAACAAAATACCGTCATGGTCAAAAAAGCTGTTACTCTTTACCTGAAAAACTAATGCCCATGACAAAAAAAATAATCATTCAGCTATTGCTCATTTTGGTTGCACAGCATTTTGTAAAAGCACAATTATCAGGCAATTACTACATTGGTAGCGGTAAAGATTACGAAAACATAAGTTCGGCAGTGGCTGCTCTGGTCAATAAAGGAATTGCAGATGATGTTTATTTTTATCTGGATACAGGTCAATATTCCGAACAGGTTATCATACCCTACATACAGGGCACCAGTGCTACTTCTGTGGTTAACTTTATTGCTCCCGAACAGGGTAAAGTAGTCTGGACCGCCATGCCGGATACTTCTCTCGGTTTGTTTACCCTTTTACTCGATGGTGCTTATTATATTTCATTCAAAAATATTGTATTCACTTCTGATACAGCAGCCGGAATACCTGTTGAAATCAGGAAGGATGCTTCTGTAAACATGTTTATAAATTGTGTATTCAAAGCACCTGAAGGAAGCAAACAACCACTGTTAAAAAGCTCGGAAACTTCTTATTCGCCCAAACAATACAATTATTTTGACCAGAATGTTTTTCAGGGAGGTAACTTTGGAATGTATCTGGAAGGCAATGAATTCGCACATGACGGATATTTCATTATTAAAAACAATACTTTTACAAACCAGAATGTAGCCGGCATTTATGGCATGTATCAGGCTTATACAGAAATCAGAAACAACCGCTTTGTATTAACCGCTGACAGTTTCGGACTTACAGGTATTTTGCTCAACCGCAGTCCTTATGAACCATCCGTTTACAATAATTATTTTTATTTAAACAGCCCTGCTGATGCAAGTTCGGCTATTAAG
>CAYNBC010000160.1:0-5783 GCA_964395255.1 uncultured Sphingobacteriales bacterium
GTCTTCCGCGTTCCTTTTAGAAATTCTATTATTATTACCCTATGCTTTTCACTGGTTTACTTTTCGTCTTTTTCTTATTCTGGTAAAAGAGCCATCTTATTGGTAAATAAAAACAATCAACATGACTCATTGGGATACAATATTGTGACGGAGTTTGTCGGTTTGATTTATCAACAAATTATTGAAGGCCGTCTTGAATTGTGGGATTCACCGCGCAAAACAGGAACCATCAATGCTTTAACTCTGAAAGGCATTGAAGAAAAGAATCAGGTTCGCTTTCTGGATTGTGAAAATTTCTTTATTTACGAAATCTGGTCATCCAGTAGCCATAAAACTTCATTTGAAATTGCTGGTTTTGCTTTTGTTACAGAAAACCAAAATCATCAGGATGTTAATTTCGGCTACCTTGAATACCGCCAGATTGCCGATATTTTAAAAACTCACACACTAACACCCTGTATTACATGTCCTTATAATATAACATTCTATCAGGTTTTCGCCAATAAACGATATTCTTTTGATTTGTTATACTTTGATGACAAACTTCTTGTCCGTCCGGGAATGAAACATCCCGAGAAAGCATACCTGAAAAGTGTTAAAATTATCCAGAACACTTTTGGACCGGGTAAAAAACTGGAAAATGCTGTTCCCATTTCCGATTCCCGTTTTATTGTATTTTCTTTCGAAAGAAATCAATACAGCCCTGAAATAATAAAAATTTTACTCCAACTTGAAAGTTATTTTGACCTCCATAGACGGGAATTAATGATTCTGGGAGGCAATGATTTTTTAAAAGATTTTCGGGAAGCAGAATTCAGATTAACTGGATTTAAACTGGATGTTTTACTTACTTACAGGGAAAACTCTTTTCAATTAAACTGGAAAAACCTTCGTCCTACAGCCTTTGGCAATGAATTTTCAGTCCCTTTAAACCAGATGATTCTCGACACGCTTGGTATTTCTCTGGACATAGCTTCATTTGTTACCGAACTAAGCCAGAACGAAATACCTTTTCAAATAGAATCGGTTAACAGGATTCGATTAGTTGATGTAAACAGTAGAGAACTTATGACCGCCCTGTTAAAAAATGATAAAGAATGGCTGAACGACTTTCTAGAAATAAAGAAATAAAGCTCCTCATTCAAAGGCTTATTTATTTCATGGTGTTTTTTTCACCCCTGTTTATCTCCTGTTCCCAGAAAGGTTGCCCGGGGGGAATGTGCGCTCCTGATCACTATTATGCCAGCCCTAAAAAGCTTTTCAGAAAATCATTAACAGCGCGTACCAACAAAGCGCGTCATATCAATTACCACAAATATAACCGGCAATTGATGAGAATGGCCAGATACAAAAACAAGCAATACAAAAAATTTAGTATTGAATATACAAGTCGTTGGGCAGATTTTAATACAGGGTCACGAGTTTCGACTGATATAGAATCCGGTACTTTTAAAATGAAACGGGAAAAAAAGCCCAAAAATATGGCCATGCAAAGGGCTAAAAGATATAAGGAGCCCGGAAAAGTAAAAGGACATCAAGAAGGTTTGTGGCCCCCTGAAATGAGAAATTACCCTGCCCAATTAACCAAACGAAAAAAGAAACAGGATACAACCAGAGAAAAACAAAACAAAGGCACAAAAAAAATCAAACAATAAAACAGTACATCTTTCAAACAGTCAAATTGACCGTATTTTATTAAGGCATTAAGCTTGAATAGTTTTTCTTGCATAAATTTATAACCATTAAAACAAAAGATGAATTTAACTGAGCTAAAAAAAGAACGCAATAAAATAAACAATCTGATATCGAGGCAACAGGTTGTCGATGCCCTGCAAAGACTTGAAAGGTTGAATGCGATTTACCCATATATTGAATTCACAAGCCAGATAGAGAAACTAAAGGATATTTACCATTCCATGCTAACTTTTACTTTTTCAGGTACAGAAGACCCCAAACGCCAGGAAGTTTACAATAAATTGATTCGTGACCTTTTTTATCTCAATGATGTAATGCATCAATATTTTAAACTAAAAATCAGCGACTTTAAAGAACTTAAAATTAAAGAACAATTTGATAAAGGCGCTCTCACTGCCGAAGATGTAAAAAGATTTATTGAAGAGCTGGCTATTAGTTTTGAACTCAGGGAACTTCTCAAACAGTCAGACCTGGAGTTAAGTCAGGAACAAAAACTTCAGAAACTTGCATTTGAAGAAAGTATATCCATGGCTTTCAAACGCTTATGGTTGAAAGACCGCTATACTGAAATTGAAGAAACTCTGATAAAGGAAATCATTGCCAACAAAGATATACCCTGGTATGTCAAAACTTTACTTGTATCGGCCATAACATTGAGTTTAACTTCCTGCTACCAATCCCTGAAAATCGAACTTCTGATTGGCTTTATTACGGAAAGAGAAGAAAATGTCTGGGAAAGGGCACTCGTAGGATTGATTCTTGCTTTAAACTACCATGCACCCCGTCTCAAATGGTATAAAGAAGACAAACTAAAAATCCAGGCCATACTGGACAATCAGATTCGTGAACTTTCCCTGCATGTATTCAAGCAATTAATCAAGTCGGAAGAAACAGAAAAAATCAGTGAACAACTGGAAACTGAAATCATTCCCGAAATCATCAAGCAAGCCCCTAAATTAACCGAAAAACTATCCATGGACGAACTTCTTAAATGGGACCAGAGCGATGAAGAAAACCCTGACTGGAAAAAACTTTTTGAGGATAATGAAGAATTGTATAATAAAATTGAAAAATTGTCTGAAATGCAGCTTCAGGGAGCTGATGTTTTTATGACCACTTTTTCCAGATTAAAAAATTTTGATTTTTTTCAAGAAATGATAAACTGGTTCCTGCCCTTTTTTCCTGAAAATGAACACATACGTTCCGTAAGCGAAAAACTGGATAAAGAAGTGCTGGAAGCTATTCATTTTGCGCCCTTTATCTGTAATTCCGATAAATATTCCTTTATTTTAAACCTGGCTCGTTTGCCCCAGGAACAAATCAGTATGGTAAGCCACATGTTTGTTGAAGAAATCAATACGCTTAAAGCAGATTTACCTATTACCACCGATACCGAAAAGTCAAAATTTCGTATTACACAATACATGCAGGATTTGTATCGATTTTTCAGATTGTTCCCCTACCGCTTTCATTTTGACGACATCGTTAATGTTCATGTTCCCCTGACCGAAAACCCACTTTTGGATTGGCTGGAATTTCAGGTAAATGATCTGGATCAATTTGCCAATCTTTATTTCCAATTCAAACAATATGACAAAGCTATTCCACTTTTCGAAGCTGTTATCGATAAATCCGAACCTGATGAAGAATTATTTCAGAAAACAGCTTTTTCTTATCAGAAAATCGGTCAGTATGAAAATGCTTTGAAACATTATTTGAAAGCTGAAATTATAAATGCCAGCTCTTTGTGGAACCTGAAAAAAATCGCTTATTGTTATAAAAAAACAGGTAAGTATCAGGAAGCTATAGAATATTACCATCAAGCTATTCAATTATCTCCTGACAATATCCAACTGGAAACCCAGCTTGCACAATGCTATCTTGAACTGGAAGATTACCCAAACGCTTTAAAACATTTTTTTAAAGTGGAATATTTGACTCCGGATAAAGAAAACATAATCCGTCCTATTGCCTGGAGCTATCTGCATACCGGTAAGCTTCAAAATGCCATCAACTATTATCAAAAACTAGATGTCGATAAAAGAACAGCCTATGACTGGCTTCACATGGGGCATGCTTACTGGGGCATGCAAAATCCCGCAGAAGCAGCATCTCATTACATTAAAGCATACGAAAAGATGAATTATAACACCCGCACTTTTATTACTGAATTTTTCAGGGATAAAGAACTATTAAAGAAAATCGGTATTCCTTCACAGGACCTGCCTCTAATGGCCGATTATATCAGGATGAAATCAGTTGATTAATCGTTTTTCCCGGTTTAATAACTACTCCTTTGTTTTTTCGTCCGTCAATCACAATGGTAAAAGGCATATCACTCTGAATGTGTTTTATATATTCATCTTCATATACGACCTTGTATTGTCCGAGTTCATCAAAACGAAAAACACCTTTTTTAATATCAGGGTTTAAAGTAAAATAACCTACCTGAAAAGAAGTAAGGTTCTGGAAAAAATGAGTCCCCTGACTGGGATCTACCCTGTAATCTTGCTTTCCAACTTCAATCAGCAAGCGTGCTTGAGATATTTGTGCCCACTTAACAGGGATACCCAGCCATGGGTCTGAACTTCCCCATCTTCCGGGAGCAGCAAGAATGTAATTTTTGTTTGATTGAATAAATGACTCATTAATTTTTTCAATTACTGGGACAAGCTTCACCGTTCTGGATTTGTCAAAACTTTCAGGTTTTACCATAACAATGTCATGGATATGATTAACAATGCCATTACCCAGTGCTGATTCTGAAATAATCAAGCACTCTTCGGGAGGGATTTTTTCCAGTTCAATATCTATTTGTTTTTGAATATTAACAACAGGTCTTAATTGTAAAAAACTGAACACAGCAGGTTGAGGGGCAGGTCTGTCAACATTGACAGAAAACTCAATTTCGACCGGTGTCTTCATGGCTTCCTCACCCATTTTCAACAGGTTATCAAGAATTTCAGCCAGAGGTAATTGATTGTATTTTAAGTATCTCGAAAAGGTAATGACTTTTTTACCGTGAATATCCTTCCCTTCCCGCAATCTGTCATTCTGATAATCATAAAAGGAACTCACAAAATGCAGAGTGCCGTCCCGCTCGGCTTCTTCGATAGGCAGTTTTAAAAGGGAATCAGAATCATTTACGGTTATCAATGGAGGAAATTGCTTCAAATCAATGGCATAAAATTCTTTCTGTGTTTCTTTCAGGGCTTCCTTTGGAGTAGACAATTGAAGAATTTTTTTGGGATACCGGGGCGAAAATCTCAAAGCCCTACCCCCGTCAACAACATATTTTCCCAGACCAAAAGCCATTAGAACTATGCCGTCTTCAGGCTTTTCTGGTGCAATGGGATAATAATTCAGTGAGCGTCCAACTCCGGAAATGACTGGATAAAATCTATCCCCATAAGCGTTACCACAAACTTCCTGAACCACTACAGCCATTTTTTCTTCATCAATGACATTGTGGGTTGCATTCATATATGCTCTGCTTGAACGGTAAAATACAGAAGCATAAACTGCTTTGATGGCCTGTGAAATCCAGTAAATCATTTCTCTTTTATCCCTGTAAAAAGGCAACATATATGTGTTGTAAACCCCTGCAAAGGGTTGATAGTAAGAATCTTCCAGCAACGAAGAAGAACGGATGGCTACAGGTCCTTTAATTACCCGTACAAGTGCATCCAGGTCACGCTGTACCTTGACCGGTAACCGGGCATGTAAAAAATTTTCAAGAATAAATTCATCGGGTAAATCCGAAAGTCCAACCTTGTACAGATTATTGATTTCCATGAACTCATCAAAATACTCGGTTGTGATAACTACAGTTCGCGGAATGGTAATGATAATACCTGGATATTTTTTATACAGGCCAGTTTGTTTTATCAGACTGTCTACAAAAGCCAATCCGCGGGCTTTTCCACCCAGACTTCCACTCCCAATCCGGCTAAAGAACATGTATTCATCGTACTTGCGCGCATCAAAATCAGCTATAATACCTCTGCCACGACTTGCACGATAGGCAGCTATCGAATCGTATAAAAAATCCCTTATTTCATCAAGATTTTCAAAATCTTCTATACCCA
>CAYNBC010000161.1:0-5772 GCA_964395255.1 uncultured Sphingobacteriales bacterium
TGATTATGCTGCCAAGTATAAAGCAGCCAGGGAATATTTTAACAACAAAGAATATCAAAAAGCCTTACTGCTGATAGAAAACATCCTTCCTTATTTCAGGGCAACCACCGAAAACCAGCAAATTAGCTATATGTATGCTTATTGCCATTATGCTATGGGAGATTATATGACTGCAGCACAAAGGTTTAAAATGCTTTATGATACTTATCCCTTTGGCCAATATGCCGAAGAAGCCCTGTTCTTATATGCATTTTGTCTCTATTCCCAATCGCCCCCCGTTGAATTGGACCAAACTCCCACGCTAACAGCTATTGATGCTTTACAGCTGTTTATCTCAAAATATCCCATGAGCGACAAAGTAGAAGAATGTAACCGCTATATGGATGAACTGGTTCTAAAACTGGAACAAAAGGATATTCGTGAGGCAGAGTTGTATTATAAAATCAGGGACTATAAAGCAGCTGTATGGACGCTTAAATCTGTTCTTGAAAAATATCCCTATTCAACAAGGAAGCAGGAACTGGAATTTCTTTTGCTAAATGCCTATTTCAAACTGGCTCAAAATTCAGTGGAAGAAAAGAAAAATGAACGATTTGAAGATGTTGTTATTTTTTATAAAAACAATATTCAGGAATTTGAAAACGAAAAATATAAAGCCTTAGCAGAAAATATTTATAGAACATCTTTAAAACAATTATCAAAAAATGAAGGAAAATAAAACCAAAACTCTGGATTTGTATGCCAGCCCAAGAGACATCTGGGCTATTGCAAATGAAACCGGAAATCTTTATAAAAGCGTAGTAATTGCAGCTAAAAGAGCCAATCAAATTGCTTCAGAGGAAAAAGAAGAAATTATTACCAAGTTGAGTGAATTTGCTCCCAGGTATGACAATATTGAAGAAATTTACGATAACTCTGAACAAACCCAGATTAGCATTCATTTTGAAAAAAGGCCCAAACCTACCATTCGTGCTTTACAGGAGCTGATAAATGGTGAGATTTACTGGAGAATGGCCACACAGGAAGAACTTGAAGAATCCAAAGAAGAATAAATGTTGTCCGGCAAAAATATCATCCTTGGCGTCACGGGAGGTATTGCTGCTTATAAGTCTGTATTTTTATTAAGGCAACTCATCAAACAGGGCAATCAGGTTAAGGTTATCATGACCCCGTCTGCCAGGGAATTTGTGGGGCCACTTACTTTTTCAACCCTTTCAAAAAACCCGGTTTACACGGATTTTTTTCATAAAGAAAGTGGTGAATGGCATAGTCATGTTGAGCTGGCAAACTGGGCTGATATGTTACTTGTAGCCCCTCTAACTGCCAATACAGCCGCCAAAATGGTTTATGGCCTTGCTGATAACCTTTTACTGGCTGTATATCTTTCCGCTGTTTGTCCTGTTGTGCTGGCTCCAGCTATGGACCTGAATATGTATCATCATCCTGCTACCCAGCAAAATCTGAAATTATTAAAAGAAAGAGGTAACATTATTATTCCCGTTGCTGAAGGAGAACTTGCCAGTGGTATATGTGGCGAAGGAAGGATGGCCGAACCATCTGAAATCGTTGAATACCTGAATCACTGGGAGGTGCAGGGAAAGTTTAAGACCCTCTGATTTATGTCTGAAAAATACAATGTGTTGATTACCGCAGGTCCTACAAGAGAACCGATAGACCCTGTGCGTTTTATCAGCAATAGGAGCAGTGGTAAAATGGGCTATGCTCTTGCCCGTAGTTTTTTACAAAACATATATCAGGTTTCGTTAATTTCAGGACCGGTATGTTTGGAACCTCCTGAAGGTGTCAAGAACTTTTATCCCGTTGAGACGGCTTTTGAAATGTATGAAATGTGTATGAAGCATGCACCTGCTTCCGACATTATCATTATGGCTGCGGCAGTAGCTGATTATTCACCTGTCCAGTTTTTTGATAAAAAGGTAAAAAAGTCATTAGAAAACTGGCATCTTGAACTGAAAAAAACAAAAGATATTCTGGCTGAACTGGGTAAAATGAAAAAGAAACACCAGTTTTTGGTAGGGTTTAGCCTGGAAACGCATGATGAATTGGATTATGCCCGGCAAAAGCTCATGTCCAAAAACCTGGACGCCATTGTTATGAATTCATTGCAGGACCCAGGTGCTGGTTTTGAATTCGATACCAATAAAATTACCATCATTTCCCGCGATGGTGAAATCATACCATTGCCTTTGAAATCGAAGGAAGCGCTGGCAGACGATATTCGAATCTTTATTGAAAACAAGCTGGGAATACATAAAACAAAATAACTATTAAAAACAAAAATGGAATCCAGCTTATTCGACCATAATCTTTCGGCTCGAATTCACCCAGACAATATTACACAAACCATCATAACCACTAAACAACTGTGGGTCATTTTTTATTGCGTCTTTATGAAAACCCAGCAGAATCAATCCGGCTGATTGGGAGTATTCCTTAATAATGGATTTTATATTCTGGTCTTCTTTTTCAATAATTATTTCAATGTTTTTCATGGTAATGGGCAATCTGCCCCTGGCGACCAGTTCTTCAGCATCCCTGTATGTGGTTTGATAATCTTCTTCTTTACAGGTTTCAAATATTTTTATATTGGATTTTTTCCAGTCGGGATGACCTGAAATAATAAAGCTCAATAAAATCATGAGATTGGCATTGTTTTCATCTGTACTTTTAATCCACACATGTATATCCTGATGAGTATCAAAGCCGGTAATGGAAGAGCCTAAAATACAAACATCAAAATCACCTGATTTAACAAGAGAAAAGTTTTCTACAATATCTTCCAGTCCTGCCCTTTTATCCCGGTCAAATTCGAAAATAATCATGTTGTTTTCCATGCCGGCAATACCCGGTAATTGAATGGTTTGAGCAATGGCCGAAGTATAAGAAGGAGAAATTAAAGTATCTATATAAACCTGATTGGCAATTTTTTCATATTTGGAGAGTAATTTTTCAAGTGAATCAATGGCTTCCTGATGAGTCGCACGGGAATAATAGCCATTGATTAAATGAATGTATGTTCCAAAGCCAAATCGATAGGAAATCCAGTTTAAAAGCTGAAAAGCGCTGAAACGCTGAAAAGATTTGTCAGAAATACAAATTGCACTTGGGCGCCACTCGGAATATTTTCTATTAACGCGTGTTTTCTGAAGATAGACCTGAAGATTTCGGCTTACCTGGAAAATCGTATTGGCGAAGATGGATTCCAGGCCTTTTCTGTTCTTATGGTAATTACTTATCAGAATGTAAATCAAAGAAATAAGTATCAGTGAAAGAAAAGCATAAAAGGTATTTATTTTAAACATAACCCATAAAGCGATAGCAAACCCAACCAGGGAAATATACCACCTGGATTTAAAAGTAGGGCGGTATGAAGGTGATGCACCGAAATGATGAAGAAATGAAATCAAACAAAGGGAGCCGTAGGTGACCATAAAAAACATGGAAATTATTTTAGCTACGGCATTGACATCTCCCAGAGAAATAAAAATAAAAGCTATAATAATCGTGACCCAGGTGGCATGGATGGGCTCCCCGTCTTTTTCCCTGTTAGTCGATAACCATCGGTTTAATTTGTTAGATGGAAAAGCATCGTCCAGCGCCAGTGCCTGAAGTGTTCGAGGGGCAACCATGATGGATCCTAGTGCTGATGAAATGGTTGATGCCGCCAGCCCCAGAGGAATGATAAATTTACCTCCTATGGCAATTCTGGACATGATTAATTGATGGTTTATCAAATCTTCTCTACTGGCTGAGATATTTAATTTATAAACCACCAGAACATAAACAATCATACCTGTTAAAGTGGCTAAAATGGTACCCAGAGGGATAGAACGAGCCGGGTTTTTCAACTCACCCGATAAACCGACACCAGCTGTCATACCCGTAAAGGCAGGAAAAATAATGGCAAATATGACAAAAAACCTGTCAGGATTAAGAAACTGGAATGTGGCATGATGTGTCTGGGAATACACAGTTTTACCAGCAAAAAACATAATCAATGAGATGAAAAGTATGGCTATGACTACATAAAGGGCTTTTACTCCCATATTTGCCCCTCTTTTTACAATCAGCCATGACAATAAAAGCATGGAAGGAATACTGATAGCCTGTCGTGGTAACCAGACTCCCTGATCTTGAAGATAATTGAATAGAAATTCAAAAGACTCAGTAAATGCAATGATATAAAATGCAACACTGATAGCCTGCGACATATAAAGGGCTAATCCTATGGTAGCTCCAATATTGAGCCCAAAGGAGCGGCTGATAATAAAATATTCTCCGCCACCTTCTACCCGTTTGTTGGTGGCAAGTTCTGAAATGGCCAGTGCTGTAGGAATGGTTACAAGATGCCCAAGAAAAATAATTAAAATAACCCCCCAGAAACCTACACTTCCCACAGCAAAACCAAAGCGCAAGAAGAGAATGGCACCCAGTATAGTAGCAATAGCTGTAAAAAATACGGGGGCTGTTCCAAAATTCTTTTTGTTCATAAATTTTGATTAGGCAGATAAAATGGCCCTTGAAATCACAATATTTTGAATTTCGGATGTTCCTTCATATATCTGAGTGAGTTTCGCTTCACGCATTAAACGTTCCACATGGTACTCTTTGACATAACCATAACCTCCATGAATCTGCACAGCTTCTGTAGTAACTTCCATGGCAATATCAGCGGCATATTTTTTAGCCATGGCGCTGTAAAGTCCGTAAGGTTCACCCTGATCTTTAAGCCAGGCAGCCTTCAAACATAAGTTTCGCGCATTTTCAATTTTTACAGCCATATCTGCCAGTTTAAAAGCAATAGCTTGATGGTTCATAATTTCTGTGCCGAAGGCTTTTCGTTCTTTAGCGTATTGTAAAGCCCTTTCATAAGCCCCAGAGGCTATTCCCAGAGCCTGTGCAGCGATGCCTATGCGGCCTCCTTCCAGTACTTTCATGGCGAACTTAAACCCAAATCCGTCTTCACCAATCCTGTTCTCTTTGGGAACTTTTACATCCGTAAACATGACAGAATGGGTATCCGAACTGCGCATACCCATTTTATTTTCATGAGGGCCCAGACTTATTCCTTCCGAATGACGGTCAACAATAAAAGCATTAATGCCCCGGTGACCTTTTTCGGGATGTGTCTGGGCAATTACAATATAGGTGGAAGCGTTGTTGGCACTTGTTATCCAGTTTTTTGTCCCGTTCAACAAGTAATAATCTCCCTTATCTTCCGCTGTTGTCTTCTGGTGGGTGGCATCGGAGCCGGCTTCAGGTTCCGAAAGTAAAAACGCTCCAATTTTTTCCCCACTTGCCAGTGGAACAAGGTATTTCTGTTTCTGTTCCTCGGTACCAAATTTTTCCAGCCCATAACAAACCAGTGAGTTGTTGACCGAAATAACCACCGACACGGAAGCATCAACCTTGCTCAGTTCCTCCATAGCCAGAACATAGGAAATAGTGTCCATACCAGCTCCTCCGTATTTCTCGGATGTCATCATTCCCATAAAGCCAAGCTCACCCAATGCCTTTATATGGTGAGCTGGAAAAATGGCTTTCTCATCCCTTTCAAGTACATCTTTAATCAATTCTCTCTGGGCATAATCCCGTGCCGCATCTCTTATCATCAATTGTTCTTCGGTAAATTTAAAATCCATTTTATCAAGCTTTTTTTTAAGTGCGTAAAGTTAAAAATTTTTATGGCACACAAGGGGGTAGAGATACTTTTTTAAAAAAAATTTGGCCGGTATGAGAATTAGATATATT
>CAYNBC010000162.1:0-5762 GCA_964395255.1 uncultured Sphingobacteriales bacterium
TGTTCCTGAAATGAATCGGCAATAATGATTACATCATATAATTCTTTTGGATATGATTGTTCTAGTGCTTTTTCCGCTACATCAACGATAACCCTGTCTTCTTTATATCCTGGAATTAAAACGGCTATTCTTGGGTTCTTTTTTAAGGGTTTCCGATTTATCCTGTACGGAAACAAGTTGGCAATGGCAAAGAAAAGAAAATAGGCCACTGAAGAAAGTACATAAACCATTAAAAGGAACTGTATAACCAAATATAAAGTTTTAATTATCATGTGCTAACAGTATTTGGGTTTAATAAATGATTTATTGTTTTTTGTTTGGAATTTCTAGCGGGAGTAAGACGTGGATAAGATTTAGGCACTGCATGATATAAGTGCCAGAAGACAGCCCTTACAAATGCATTGAGCAATTTAAATTCTCTTTTCATCAATAGAGTTATTATATTTTTAGGAAAAGCCAGGAAAAAGAAAAACAGAAGGCTTAATAATTTTTTCAACCCCCACATATTTCTCCGAATAAACATCAACCGTCCGCGGGTCATGTAATACATTTTAAGGGGCGTATTTTTGCCGGTAGAAACGGATTCTTTATGATAGACAGTTGAGTGGCCAGAATAATAGATTTTAAAGCCTTTTCTTTTCATTTCTTCTCCCCAATCCAGCTCTTCATAATACAGAAAATAACATTCAGGCATCAAGCCTGCGTTCAAGATGGCTTTTTTTGAAATCATGACTGCGGCACCATGGCAGAGCTGTGTTTCTCTGATATAATCATACTGCCCCCTGTCTTCTTCACGGTAACCCAGACTTCCACCTCGCGCTGTGTATGGATTGATTCCGCTTCCTCCGGCATATTGAATCAGGTTTTTACCGGGAGAGTGAAAAAATATAATCTTGGGACTAACCATACCCGCATCCGGGTATATTTTGAATACATTCAAAAGTGGCTCGATAAAATCAGGTTCTACTTCAGTATCATTATTCAAAAGAAAAATATATTCTCCGTGTGCGTGTTTGATTCCCAGATTATTTCCACCCGCAAAGCCAAGATTTTTCTTGCTGATTATCAGATTGATTTCAGGATATTTTTCTTTCAGCCAATCACAAGAATCATTCGGTGAACCATTATCAACAACAATCACTTCGAGTTGTGGGTAGTGGACTTTTCTCAGGGAGTCCAGCAGCTCGGCAGTAATTCGCGATTGATTGTAATTGACTGTAATTATGCTTACCAGAGGATATGTGTTTGAAAGAGAAGATTTCATAGCCGGTTGTTCAAACATGCATAACTAATTTATGATTTGCGATTACCCAAAAACAAATCAAAGATTCTTTATTTTGATTATGAGCTACTTAGATGAAAATTTTCAACCTGTATAATACCTAAAAAGTTTAAATTCTTAGAATTTCGACTTAATAATTTTACACATGTACGAAATAATTATATTTGAAGAAATAAATATATTCCTGTTTTATGACTACGACATTCAAAACAAAGGGATTGGACATTGAGCTGATAATGAATCAAGCTCAAAAAGCGGCAGAAGAATTTCGGACATACAATCAAGAACAAACAGACCGGATAGTAAAAGAAGTCTATAAAGCTGCTTTTAACGCCCGTGTGAAACTAGCTGAAATGGCTTACAAGGAGACATTGTTAGGAAATCCGCGTGATAAAGTGGTAAAAAATATCATTGCCACAAGGCTGGTATATGAGGATATTATAAATAGAAAAACGGCAGGCATTATCAGAGCTGACGAAAATATAGTTGAAATTGCTCAGCCTATAGGTCCCTTGTTTGCCATTACTCCAATCACCAATCCCACTTCAACGGTTTTATTTAAAATACTTATTGCTTTAAAAACAAGAAATCCCATTATTATACGTCCCCATAGTGGAGCGCGCAAGTGTTCCATCGAAGCAGCCAGAATATGTTATGAAGCTGCCTTAAAAGCCGGTGCACCGGAAAATTGCATCCAATGGATAAGACGATCAACGCGGGACGAAACACTTCAAATGATGGCTCACAGAAAAGTTGCTCTTATCCTGGCTACGGGTTCTGTTAGTCTTGTAAGAGCTGCCTATAGGTCCGGAAATCCTGCTATTGGTATAGGTCCTGGTAATGTTCCTGTTTATATTGGAAAATCGTCCAATGTGCGTTTTGCTGTCAGCCAGATTATGCTTTCCAAAACATTTGATAACGGAACAATCTGCGCTTCCGAGCAGGCAGTTGTGGTATCGTATCATAATGCGAAGGAGGTTAGAGAAGAATTCGTAAGACAGGGAGCTTATTTTTTAAACGAAAAAGAAAAAGAGCTGCTTGGAAATTTTGCCATTAACAAAAGGGAAAAAGTAATGAATGCCAGCATTATAGGCCAGCCTGCTCCCAATATTGCCGAAATGGCAGGTTTCAAAGTTCCTCCTGAAACAAAATTACTCATCGCTGAACTTGAAAAACACCAGGTAGGTATAGATTATCCTTTGTCTCTGGAAATACTTGCACCCGTTCTGGCTTTTTATGAGGTAAACAGTTTTAAAGAAGGTATTGAAATGTGTAAATCGATAAATCAACATGGTGGGCTAGGACATACGGTGAGTATTTTTTCTGTATATGAAGAAAAAATCCGTGAGTTTGCAACGGTGATGAATGCAGGCCGCATATTGGTTAATCAACCTGCTTCATTTGGTGCGCTGGGTGGCACTTATAATATGCTTCAACCCTCCATGACCCTGGCCTGTGGAAGTGGGGGAAAAAACATTACTACAGACAATATCAGTGTTCAGCATTTGATGAATATCCAGCGAATTGCCAGGAGACTGGAGCATCCCTGCTTAAGTATACTGAACGATCATGCTCTTAATACCGATATTGATGCTGAAGAGCTGGATGAAATGTGTAAAAACAACGGAAAACCCAGATTTATTTAGTTTCCTTCTTATTTGATGGCACAAAACGCAAGGCAGCGGAATTTATACAATACCTTCTGCCTGTAGGAGGCGGCCCATCATTAAAAACATGCCCAAGGTGAGCATTACAAATTTTACATCTGACCTCTGTTCTTATCATTCCATGAGAGGTATCCAGAACTTCAATGATATTATTCTCTTTACTCGGGTCATAAAATGATGGCCAACCGCAAGAACTTTCAAACTTTGTATCCGATTCGAAAAGCCTGGCATTACAACAAACACAATAGTAAGTTCCTTTTTCGAAAAAATTCCAGTACTTGCCGGTAAATGGTGTTTCGGTTCCTGATAAACGTGTAATTCGAAATTCTAAAGGGCTGAGTTTTTGTTTCCAGTAGGATTCACTTTTATTTCTATAATCCTCTTTCATTTTCTGGTTTTGGGCTTTACAATCCATTACAAAAGTAGAGAGACTCAATAACAATATAATAATGAAGAGGTATTTTAACATAAATCAAAATGAAGCAAATGTTCTTCCAAACAATTTTTATGTACATAAAGATTCATCAGGAATTCAGTAATTTTGTCCGAAATACCCGTATGAAAAAATTGATTATTATTTTTCTGTTTTCATTACTGGTATCAATTCAGGTATACGGACAACGGAATATCTTTTCAGCTATCGAAGAAGATGATTCCCAGCGTGTAGCCACATTGCTTTCTCAGGGAATAAATCCTGACCTGCGGGATGAAGATAGTGTTACATTGCTGATGCATGCATTATTGGAAGCTTCTCCTGGCATTGTAAAGTTATTGGTTGACGCTGGTGCTGATGTTAATGCAGTGGATGGTGACGGAAAACATACTTTGTTTTATTGTATCGATGGTGAAAATGTCACGAATCTTGATTACCTGATTAAAAAGGGTTGCCAGACGAAAGTCAAAAGTCCGGATGGTTATCCACCCTTGATTTATGTACTTGACTATGCTTATAAAGAAACGATACCCATTATGCTTGCTGCTCATGCTGATATCAATGCAACGGATTTTGACAGTGTTTCGCTGCTTAGCCATCTTTATGATTTAGGTGAAATCGATTTGTTCAAGCAAATCGTAGAAATGGGTGCACAAACAAATGTTTATTATTTTAATAAAAAACCCTTAATCCACAAACTGGCAGAAGATGGACAAACTTCTTTGATTTCCTTTCTGAAGGAGCACGGAGCCTCTCTCGACCTGGCAGATATGGATGGGAAAATGCCTGTTATGGTAGCTCTGGAAAACAACAAGCATGATTGTGCACTTTATCTTGCTTCACATTGCAAAAATCCCGGTGCTCGGGACAAATACGGAAAATCAGCTTTAATTTATGCACTGGAGAACAAAATGTTTGATGTTGCCCGGGAATTACTCAAGCGTTCAAATCCTTATGGAACAAATTCAGCAGGGGAAAATGCTTTAATGCTTGCTTTGAAATATGGGGATTTTGACCTCGCCAGAATCATTGTGGAAAAGGGGATAAGTATTAACAAAAGAAACAAAAATGATGAAGATGCACTGGCATACGCAGTAAAATATGGGAATACCGATATTATTAGCTATCTGGTAAATAAAGGTGCTAGATTAAACAATAAATACTCCTACGGAAGAACCCTGCTCATGATGGCTGCTTCTTCGGAAAAGGACCAGACAGAGCTGCTGAATTACTTACTTGAACATGGTGAAAAATTGGATGAAAAAGATTATAAAGGACGAAATGCCCTCATGTATGCCGCATATTCCGGGCATTTCAACAACCTGATGTTTTTTATTTCCCATTCCCAATCCATCTATGAAAAAGACGCCCTGGGCGCTAACTTATTGCACATCAGTTCTGAAGGAGGGAATGTAAAAGTAATGAAATGGCTGATTAAAGAAAAGCAATTTGATGTGAATGCCCGGGACAGGGATGGTTTAACACCGCTTCATTATGCAGCCAGGAATAATCAGCCTGAAGCCGTTAGTTTGTTACTTGATAATGATGCCAGGGTTAATGCTATGGACAATAATGAAAAAACACCCATCAATTATACTGGCGATGAAACTGTTTTCAAAATACTGAAAGAGCATGGCGCATACTGATATACATTTACATCATCATCACCACCTTGATTTTAAATCTGGAGATAGAAGACTTGTATGGAGTACTGGCTTAAACCTTCTTATCAGTCTGGTGGAAATAGCAGGAGGGTTGATTTCTGGCAGCCTGGCACTCCTTTCGGATGCATTTCACAATCTGGGTGATACAAGCTCGCTTTTTATAGCATGGGTAGCTCGTAAAATTAGCAGGAGGGAGGCTAATGAAAGAAAAACCTTCGGTTATAAAAGAATTGAAATTATAGCCGCCTTCTTTAATTCAGGTATGATGCTGGTGATTTGCCTGTATCTCATTTACAGGGCTATATTCCGTTTTTTCGAATCACACACGATTCATGCAGGTATTATGCTCTGGGTGGCTGTGGTGGGTTTATTAGCCAATTTTCTTTCTATTCTGATTCTTCGAAAAGATGCAAAACACAGTATAAACATAAAGGCAGCTTTTTTACATCTGCTGGGTGATACTTTATCTTCTGTAGCTGTAGTTATTGCTGCTTTGTTGTTGAAATTCTTTTCCGTAAGCTGGATAGATTCAATTATTACTTTGGTGATAGCTATTTATATACTTGTTGAATCTTTAAGGGTTTTTAAAAAAGCCATCGATATTCTGATGCAGGGAGTTCCTGAACATCTGGATATAGATGAAATAAAGCAAAAAATAGAGAATTCATTTTCAGAAATTTCCAATTTACACCATATTCATATATGGAGTTTAAGTG
>CAYNBC010000163.1:0-5750 GCA_964395255.1 uncultured Sphingobacteriales bacterium
CCTCGATGAACCTGATAAATATATTGAATTGATTATGAAGAAAAAGAAATAAAAATATTTTTCTATCTCACAAGCTCCTCCTCTATCTCAAACCCTACATGTATTTCGTGCTTAAATTCGTGGCTGAATATTTTAATCTCATTGAAGAATTCGCCCCGGAAAATATATTCCATTAAATTATCACCTTCAGGTCATTAGATACAAATGACCTAGTGTAACTAATATTTATACTTTAAAAAAATGACAACTCAATTCCATTTATTAACCTTTAAACCGTCATTTATGAGCTCAAAAATGTTGCACGGTGGCCCGTAATATCCAATCCTGCCCCCAAATTTCCTGACAACTTCATTTTAAAAAGCCGGAAACTCAGGACTAACGGAGTAAAGTAAGTGAAGTGACATATTTTCGTTGTAAAGTATTTCCGGAATAGCGGATAATAACCAGATAAACGCCCGAAGGACAGGCCTCGCCTTTGAAAGTTCCATCCCAGCCTGCCCGGGGATTCTGGGTTCTGTACATGCTTTCTCCCCAGCGGTTAAAGATTTCCATTTCAAAGTCTTTCACATTGTAAGCATATACAAAGAATGTATCATTGATACCATCACCATTGGGCGTAAAAGCATTGGGAACATGCAAAACAGGGTCAAATTCAAAGCAAACTTCATTGGACCAGCTCTGTACTGAAGGTTTTCCTTTCTGATAAGCAACAACACGATAACATTGAATCCTGCCGTCAAGCCCTGTTTCAAGCCGCACGAAAGTATCTGTTGTAGTTTTATAATACTTAAGATTATTGTTATTATTGATTTTTCGTACTATTTCGTATTTCTCAACTCCGTTTTTCCAGCCAATATATGAATTCCAGTTAAGTTCTATATCCAGGTTTTTCTTAGTCCCCTGCAATAAAATGGATTGATGTACAGGACTTTCAAATCTTTTTCCACAAACATTACTTACAGCTACTTTATAACGGTAAATATTTTCAGAGGTTTTAACCTGTTTATCAACATAGCTTAAAAACAATTTATCGAACGAATCAATCAGAGTCCATGAAGATTTGAGGTCTTTCTTGTACAATTCGGTTTTGCGGTTGAAATACTGGTCATTGATTAAAGACCAATCAGCCCTGATGATTTTTTCATTTTCCGGTAATGTAGTAACCACTTTCATTTCCGGGCTAAGCGAATCAATCAATACATCTTTATTAATCCAGTTACCCGTGCATCCCCAATAAGTGATTTCACGTGTGCGTAACCAGCCTCTGGGGACATCTGTCCACTCCACATAAACCCGGGATTGATTTTTATCCGATAAAAATTTTCCACCCTGAATCTGCCAGTTGAATGACGAGCTATCGAACCCCTTTACATAATAAAGGATATTTTTATTATCCGGGAAACAAATTGTACTGTCGCCATAAATATAATTTGAGCGGGGATTGGGATGTACCTGAACAATGGTATCCAGGACATCTGAAACACAACTGTCTTTTGTAACTTCATAAACGCTCAGGGTAAAAATTCCTTCATTTTGCCAGTAGACTGTTATTTCAGGTTTTCCCTGGCCGGTAAATTGAATATTGGAGTCAGAAATATTCCATATAAAAACAGAAGAATCATATCCCGTAACAGAATATTTAACTGTATCCTTTTCACACACATGAATGGCTCCCTTGATAGGAGAAGTATGCGGTAAAGGATTAATGACGACCTTTCTGTAAACTGTGTCGCCCCAGCATTCTTTTTGATTTACACTGTCATAACTTTTTTCAAGAACTTTTAACAATCCATTTCCAGCTGCACCCCAGTTTACTTTAATACGAGCATTACCATTTCCCTCTGCCAGCTGCCCACCTTCAACCCACCAGAAATAGGTGGAACCGCTGACATCCCAGACATGATACGGCTCTTGCGAAGTAAATTCACACAAAAATGTATCCCCGAAAATGGGTGATGTTTTCAGGTGATAACTGATGGTAACGGGCAAAATAGCTGAATCGGAAATACAACCTTCTTTTGTTACTTCAACTACAGCCACTTTTGCCATACCCGAATCCGGCCAGTTGATAAAAGTTTCGTTATCATAATCGTTATCTGTTCTTTTTCCGTTGGTTACATACCAGAACCAATCGGAACCAGGCAATCCTTTCGACCAGTATTTAACTTTAACCGTATTGGGGCAAACCACCTGAGGGCCGTAAACTACTGGCAAGGGCCTGACTATTCTTACATTTAAAAAGGAAGTATCTCCTGTACAACCGTATGAATTGGTCTCGAGCACACCGATTCTTCCCGAGGAAGTATCTGTCCAGTGAATACTGGCTTTGTATGTATTATTTCCTCCGATTTGCTCGCCACCCCAGGTTATCCATTGATAGGTGTTATTTTTTCGCAGGGCTGTGTATTGAAAGATACCATTGTAGCATGGGGTTGTATCGCCTTTTATCTGGAAGGTATCGGGCTGGGGTTTTACAAGAACATTCAAGCTATCCTCCGTATTACAACCATACCTGTCAGCTACCGTCAGCCTGTAGGTGAATTGAGCTGTAGTATCGCCAATATTAAGAAATGAAAATACAGGCCTGGCAATAGAATCATCATTGAGATGAGTGCCCGGAAACCAGTAATAATATAAAAGTGTATCAACAGAAGTCCCCAGCATAATTGTATCTCCCGAACAAACTTCCCTGTCTGGGCCAGCTCGTGCCTCAGGAGGATTATGGACATTCACAGCATACTTTAATTCCACCGGGCCGCATCCATAACGGCTGGTTTCATAGGCACTTATTAACTGCAAACCGGATTTATTCCATATAACTTCCATCGAATCTTTTCCCTGACCTGAGAAAAGAGTACCCTCATTGACAGCCCAATTTAATAACGAGCCGGAAGAACGGCCATATAATCGGTACTTTTGGGTATCACCGATACATACATCCTGGGGGCCGTTAATGCTATCCGGTCCTTTGAATTTATTTACCTTGATAACAAATATATCTATGGTTGTTTTGGAAGGACATCCCCTGTCTTTTACTTTAACGGTAAAAAAGTAAGGTACACTTCGCCCCTGACCGCATCGCGTTTGCCATTCAAAGGTAGTTACGATGGTATCCACACCCGAAACAGGTGGTACGCTGGCATAGGGCGGGCCTACTTCGGAGGTGGTATCCAGTATATCACCGAAAGCAATTAAATCCATTGTGTCTTTATCGGTGTAGGGGATGTTAAATCGCAGCAGCGCCCCCTCTTCAACCGTATAAGTTGTAACATTTCCGGGAATAATTAATCGAGGTGGGTCATTGGGTGGACAGTTTAAAACGATAAGCTCGATATCCCGTCTTACCCTGCTTAATAAAATACCATTCCTGTATTCATACACATCCACGGCAAAAGCAAAAAACCCAGCTTTAGGAACTTTAAGACTAACCAGCCCTGTCTGTGAATTAAGACTTACAAAACCTCCATTGCCAAAAGGATTGTTAAAACTATAACCATTTGCATACTCCACTCTTTGAATAGGAAGTGTCAAATTAACAGGTGGCGTGGGTGCGGGGTCTTTATCGGAACCTCCTTGCCATGGATAACCCAGTACATAAACAAGAGAATCACCATCAGGGTCTACGGCTGAATAGGAAATATTTATCGAATCATTAGCACACAGATAAGGTGTGGGAATTCCACTGAAATAAGGGGAGCTGTTGGCATAAGTTTGCGGTGGAATAAAACAGTAATAAGATTGCCCCATATTGGTTTTCAGGTTTTCAAGGTTGTTTCTGCAACAGCGTTGATGCAACAAGTGCCAGCCTGTAGAAGAATAAGGCAAGTATATTATTTTTTCATAATATCCTCTTTCGATGCATACAGAAGGTGTAAAAGAACAATTACTACCTCCTGAAGGAGGATTAACATATTCCCTGTCGGTAATACCCATGGATATAATATCGTACCTGTCTTTATTGGTATTATTGGCGTATATCCCTACCTGAATGACATTATCAAAAGGAGTTGTGGAGTTATAACAATCACGAAACATCTGGATTTTCAGTTTGTATTTATACAGTGACCCCACCTGTCCCATATATTCATAGGTAAAACTACCTCCCATCAAGTGTGTGGAATACAGGTTTCCGGAAATTGAGCCCAGAGTAAAAAATAATAAACAATATCTGAAAAACCTTAACACCTTAAATTTAACCTATTTGTTCAATAATAATACTTTTTCATGACATTTACCAAATAAAAGTGTAAGAGAACCTTGAAAGTCACCCTCAAAATTTTCCTGAGAAAAAACCAGCACTTTTAGTAATCCCTTTTGACCAGATTACGGGCAAATTCCTTAAGGTAATTTTTATTTTCAGGGACAACATCAATTTCATCAAGATATTTCAAAGATTTGTTCAGGTATTCATCAGCCATTTCATTACAATATTTTTCAATATTCAACCTTGAAAATATTTCTTTGACAGCATCTATTTTTTTCTGAGGGTCAAAATTATTTCCGGAATACCATGTCATGAGTTCTTTTTGGGTTTCAGGGTCAGCAATTTCCAGTGCTTTTACCAGTAAAAATGTTTTTTTATTTTCCAGAATATCACCACCGATTTTTTTTCCAAATTTTTCATAGTCACCAAAGGTATCCAGAAAATCATCTTCAATCTGAAAAGCCATACCCAGATTATAGCCAAATTGCTCAAAAAGGTCTTTATCTTTTTGAGGTGCCCGGGCAAGGACAGCACCAAGTCGGAATGCAGCAGCCATAAGGGCAGCCGTTTTCAGGTAAATCATTTTCATATATTCTTCCATGCTTACCGTTTCTCTCTCTTCAAAATTCAAATCGTATTGTTGCCCTTCGCATACTTTAAGCCCATAATAATTGTAAAGAACCATGACCTCGCGAAGAATATCGTCATCTACTTTAAGCATGTGTGTATTGGCTATCATAAGCATGGCATCTCCCGAAAGAATAGCCCTGTTAATGTTCCATTTTTTATGAACGCAAGGATGCCCACGCCTGGTATCGGCATGGTCCATAATGTCATCATGCACAAGTGTAAAGTTATGGAATATTTCAAGCCCTATGGCCGGAACTACAGCTTTTTCAACATCACCACCAAAAAAGTCAACGGAAATCAATGTAATCAATGGCCTCACCCTTTTACCGCCTATGGTAAGTATGTATTTGATAGGCTCATACAACTCAGGCGGGTCATTGGAATAGGGTATTTCATTAACAGCCTTTTCGAGGAGACTAAAATAGTAGTTTTTGTCTTTCATATCAAGGTTTTAAAAGTTTTCAAAGGTATTAAATTTCACGGGGCAAACGGTGAAGATAAAACAATACAACAAGCTCATTCAATATTTTTTTTCAAACCGTTAAATATTTTTTAAATTTGCGGCCCTGAAGGAGAGATGCCGGAGTGGCCGAACGGGGCTGCCTGCTAAGCAGTTGTACTGCTAACAGCGGTACCGAGGGTTCGAATCCCTCTCTCTCCGCAAAGTGTAAAATGCCTCGAATTTTTCGAGGCATTGTTATTTTCAGTCCAAATATAAGCTTGCCTGGAATCCGGGATGAGAATTACAATTAGCGAGTGCAACGAGCAATTTTACGCTTTGCTGGTATCTCTTCCGGGATAGCGACTGTAGGGAGCTAATCCCCTTCTCATTTTAACTTTCTTTTATATTTTGCCCCACTATTTGTAGTCTGTAGTGATGGGTCTTGCGGGCTGGGGACTACAAACTTTCAGAACA
>CAYNBC010000164.1:0-5327 GCA_964395255.1 uncultured Sphingobacteriales bacterium
CCTGTAAAATTACTTCAACAACAAATTGGAGTTTCACCTGAAATGCAACTTCATCATTCCATTACCAATCTGGAATATTTGATTATCAGTACGATTAAAAAACTTATGACACCTCAAAAAAAGAAAATAGCATTTATTGAAGGTCATGGAGAATTATCCGATAAAGAAACTTATGATGCTTTTCATACTCTCAGCCAATTTTACGATGTCTCCCGTATTAACTTACCAAGGTATAAAGTGGGCATACTGGATAAATTCGATTTAATTATTATTGCCAAGCCTGATTCGACCTTCTCAGAGCTGGAAAAATACAAAATAGACCAGTTTGTAGTAAAAGGAGGTAAAGTGATATGGCTGGTTGAAACGCTTCTGGCAGAAATGGACAGCTTAATCCAATCGGGTGTTACGGCAACCCTGGATTACAAGCTGAACCTTGAAGACATGTTTTTTAAATACGGAGTCCGTATAAATCTTAATCTGGTGCAGGACATTCAATGCCATCTGATACCCGTAACTACTGTTTATGGCAAAGCCCGCAATGAATTTCGTCCATGGCCTTATTACATCCTTGCATTTCCCAGAACCAGACATCCTATTGTGAACAATTTAAATGCAGTATGGTTCAGGTTTGCCAATTCCATCGATACGGTTGGAAACAGGAATATAAAAAAGACCATTCTGCTTAAAAGCTCGGATAAATCCCGCGAAAGTTATCATATTGCCCGGATCAGCCTGGGTCAGGTAGAAGATGCACTTAATCCTTCATTGTTCAACAAACCGGGATTTAATCTGGCAGTACTTGTAGAAGGTACATTTGAATCTATTTTTAAAAACCGCATTCCTCCTTCCCTTATAAAGTCTGGAGAATATGGCGAATTCAAAGAGAAAGACAAACCCTCAAAAATGATATTTATTTCGGATGGTGATGTCATTCGTAATCAAATTAGTAAAGTTTCAGGTGAGTATTATCCACTGGGATACGACAAATATACCCGCCAGACTTTTGGGAACAAAGATTTTATTATGAACTGTGTGGATTACCTCCTCGATGACCAGGGCATTATCAATCTCAGAAGCAAACAGTTTAAACTCCGGCTGCTCGATAAATCCCGTATCGAACAGGAAAAAAGAAAATGGCAGGTACTAAACCTGGTTTTACCTGTTGTTTTTGTTATTCTATTTGGAATCTTCTATAATTTTTACAGAGCAAGGATAAATACAATTCCTCTTCGTAAAACCACAACTCAAATCAATGAAAATGAAAAGAAAAAATCTGATAAATCTGATTAGTTTTTTTGTCATTCTTGCTTTAACACTGTTTATTCTTATCCAGCATAAAAAAGAAGCTACCCTACCTGAAAAATTCACACAATTTGCCATAGAAGACACTTCTCAGATTCAACGAATATTCCTTGCCGACATGAAAGGAGCCAGTGTAAAGCTTGTAAAAAAGAACCATACCTGGTATGTCAATGATTCTTTACCTGCCAACGAAGATCGTGTATATCAGCTTCTGGAAATAATGAAAAAAATCCAGGTAAAAAGTCCGGTTTCTGAAAGTGCCATGCCTAATGTTATCCGGGATATGGCTTCCATGTCAGTTAAAGCAGAATTCTATACACACAGGAAAAAACCCGAAAAAGTTCTTTATGTAGGAGGCCCCACCCCCGACTATGAAGGAACCTATATGAGCCTTGAATTGGGCAGAAAAAAAAAGAAACTTCCCTATATTGTTCATATTCCGGATTTCAGAGGTTACCTCTCAGATGGTTATTTTTTCACAGATTTAGACGAATGGCGTTCAAGATTATTGTTCCCTGCCAGTCCTTTTCACTTCAAAGAAATAGAAATCAATTATGCCCGTGAACCCATGAATTCCTTTTCACTCAAAAAAAGGGATATCAATAAATATGAAATTACAAATCCGCTGAAAGAAAAGATTCCTGAGAATAAATTAAATATTGCAGCAGCCAAAAAATTTATCATGGGATTTGACAATCTGCGGTTTGTCGCAATTGATAAAAATATTTCAGCGAAGAAAAAAGATTCGCTCATTAACCATGGCTGGAGAGTACAAGTCAAGGTAATTACAGACAAAAATGACGAGTATCATTTATACTTGTATCCCAAACCCTCCGATTTAAGAACAAGAGTAGAAACTGAAGAAGGTTATGACAAAGAGAGATACTATGGAATACTCGACTACCGCAAAGACCAGCTTCTTATTTTACAGACCTTATCCCTGCAACGAATTTTGTGGAAATATGACGATTTTAAAATGAAAAAATAAATTATCTTTGCAATAATCCAAAAATTAACTAAAATAACTGATTATTAAATAGATAAATATGAAATTCATTGTCTCAACCGATGTATTGTTAAAGCAGCTTCAGGTTATTAACGGAGTTATTGGTACCAAAACAGTTATTCCTATCCTTGAATATTTTTTGTTTGATATAGAAGACAATCAGTTGCGTATTGTAGGTACCGACCTGGAAGTGAGCATGCAGGGGGCTGTCAATATTGAGTCCAAAGAAAACGGTAAAGTAGCAGTGCCTTCCAAAATAATCATTGATATTTTAAAATCATTACCCAGCCAGCCTGTTACATTTACCATCAATGAAGACACTCATGCAATAGAATTAAGCTCTGAAACAGGTAAATATAAAATCTCCGGTGAATTGGCCGAAGATTTTCCCAAATTTCCTGTTATTACCGATGCCATGGAGGTAAAAATACCCGCGGAAGTACTTGCGGATGCTATTTCGAAAACACACTTTGCCATCAGTACTGACGAGCTTAAGCCTGCGCTAACCGGTTTGTTGACCGAACTTACACCGGAAGAAATCCGTTTTGTTTCAACAGACGGAAACCGCCTTGTAAAATTCACCTACAAAGGATTGGGCTTTAATGAAGAAACCTCATTTATTTTACCGCGAAAATCCTTGAATGTTCTTCGTACATCATTAGCTGCTTCTCAGGCCGAAGAAGTAGAATTAAAATTCAATAAAATCAACGCACAGTTCAGTTTTGGAAATACTACCATTGTTTGCCGTTTGATTGATGAAAGATTCCCCGATTACAACGCTGCCATCCCTTCCGACTTACCCAACACTATGGTAATCAACCGCTTTGACTTGCTTGATAGTCTGAAAAGAATTCAGATTTTCGCCAGTAAGTCAACACATCAGGTTGTACTGAAATTGGAAAGTAATGAATTGAACCTAAGTTCTCAGGATTTAGACTATTCCAATGAAGCTTACGAGAAATTAATTTGCGAATACGAAGGCGAAAATATGGAAATAGCCTTTAATGCCCGTTATTTGATTGAAATGCTTTCTGCCATTGAGAGCGATGAAGTGAAGTTTGGTTTTTCTGAGCCCAAGCGTCCTGCCACCATTGAACCCCTTGAAACTAACGAAAACGAAGAAATTACCATGTTGATTATGCCTATTGTTATCAGAAGCTTCGGTGGTTAATAAATTTTCATGACTTCTATTCTTATTAAAAATGCACAGGTAGTAAACGAAGGAAGCATAACTTATTCAGATATTCTTATCAAAGGCCCATTTATTGAAAAAATAGATGTTTCCATTAGCCAACTTTCTTTTTCATTTGAAGAAATAGATGCAACAGGTTTGATTCTGATTCCCGGAATGATAGATGACCAGGTTCATTTCAGAGAACCGGGGCTTACACATAAAGGAAATATTTATACCGAATCAAGGGCAGCTGTAGCAGGTGGTATCACTTCCTACATGGACATGCCCAATACTGTTCCACCAACTACAAGCATCCAGGCTCTGAACGAAAAATTTCAAATAGCCTCAAAAAGTTCTCTTGCCAACTACTCCTTTTTCATTGGGGCTACCAATGATAATCTTGATGACCTTTTAAAAGTCGACCCTGCCAGAACCTGCGGAATTAAGGTTTTTCTGGGAGCTTCAACAGGTAATATGCTGGTGGAATGGGAAGCTTTTGAGAAAATTGTAGCTCATTCTCCCTTGCTCAAAGCCCTTCATTGCGAAAAAGAAGAAATTGTTCAGGCTAATCTGAAAAAATTTCAAAGCCAATATGGAGATGATATTCCTGTTGAATATCATCCACGGATAAGGTCAGAGGAAGCATGCTATCAATCCACAAAAGAAGCCATTGAAATAGCTTATAAATACAAATCACCTGTACATATATTGCATGTATCCACAGCCAGAGAACTCGATTTATTTGTGAGTTTCCCGGATATTAATCAAAAATTAGTCACAGCCGAGGCATGTATACACCATCTCTGGTTTGATGAAAGTGATTATCAAAGATTAGGCAAGCTTATTAAGTGGAATCCTGCTATCAAATCAAAGAAAGACAAATCAGCGCTTCAGCAGGCTCTAACAAACGGAAAACTCGATATTATTGCAACCGACCATGCTCCTCATACAATGGAAGAAAAACGAAAACCTTATACCAAATCCCCTTCAGGAGGACCACTGGTTCAACATGCACTGCCTGCATTATTTGATTTATGGAAAAATCATATTATTTCTCTTGAAGAAATAGTCCGGCTTATGGCTCATAATCCTGCAAAAAGATATCAAATCGATAGAAGAGGATTTGTTAGAGAAGGCTATTATGCGGATTTGGTATTGATAGACCCTGAAAAATCATGGGAAGTAAAACGAGACAACTTACTTTACAAATGTGGCTGGTCACCATATTTAGGTCATAAATTCCAAACCAGTGTTGTTTTTACAATAATTAATGGTAATTTAGTCTTCGAAAACGGTTCAATAAAAGATGATTACAGGGGTATGGCATTAGAATTTTTAAGATAAAAAATAAAAGTTTTAGCTATGAATCAAATCAAAATCACAGATGCACTTAAAGAACAAGTTCAGAACACCGTTACTCCTATTTTTCAAGCATTGAAGAATAGATATGAAAAGCTTTATGATGACGAGAGTCAGGTTTATTTTTATATTGAAAAAATATTTAGTGCTGTCTTGCAAGAAGACCTTAATATCCTTTTTGGAATTGAACAAGTGGATAAAGAATTACAGGAAAAACTTATTTCAGGCCAGAACAAAAAATTTGTTGACCAGCTCATGTCGGTTGTAATTCAATTAAAATTGTATGGGCAATCACAGGGAGTACCTCAGGAAGAACTTCCTTATTTTGTTTATCAACAGGTCAAAACAGCTATTTCGGAACATCTTCCTGAGGACATAAAAGAAGAAATAACAACAGGATTAGAGAAACAAGAACTCTCGGAAGAAAGAAAACTTCATAATAAATATCACATACTGAACCTGATTAAACTTGCACATGCTGATGGT
>CAYNBC010000164.1:5337-5703 GCA_964395255.1 uncultured Sphingobacteriales bacterium
CTGATGGTCGCATGGACGAAGAAGATAAAAAATTCCTTAATAAAAAAGCCGAAAAGCTGGGTGTTGATTTAAATGAAATTAAACTTTTAATGGATAAACCTGATACCATTGATCTCCACATCCCTGAGAATTCATTCAGGAAAATAGAATTTTTTGTAGACTTAATCCTTATGATGGTTGCTGACCGGGAAATGGATGAAAAAGAAATTCAGTTTATAAGTCGCGTGGGTGAATTATATGGATTTCACTCCAGCCAGGTTAAAAAAACAATCGAAATTTTTAAAAGCTTTCTGGAAAGCAATAAACTTTTAATTACAGCTGTTCCTTTTGTTATTAGAGAATTGATGGGTAAACCTACTATTTAAT
>CAYNBC010000165.1:0-5684 GCA_964395255.1 uncultured Sphingobacteriales bacterium
GTCCATAAATCCATATACACTTGAATTGCTGAAAGAATATCCTGAGATATCAGACGCGCAGCTTCACAATATTCTTAATTCCCTGGAAAAAGATTTTAAACGATGGAATAAACAATCGTTAGCTGAGCGGATTAAAAGAGTATTACGGATTAAGGAAATTTTGCTCAGTGAAAAAGAGTTTCATTCACGCCAGATGGCAAAAGAAATGGGGAAGCCCATCCGTCAGGCGCAGGCTGAAGTGGAGAAGTGTGCCTGGCTGTGTGATTATTATGCTGAAAATGCAGAACGGTTTCTATCTGAAACAACCGTTCGGTCATCCATGCCTTCAAGTCATATAGTTTATCAACCCATAGGCGCCATACTGGCAATCATGCCCTGGAACTTTCCTTACTGGCAGGTCTTCCGATGTCTTATCCCTAATTTGATACTTGGCAATATTGTGTTGCTGAAACATGCTTCCAATGTTCCAGGTTGCGCTAATTCCATTGAGGAAATTTGCCTGAAAGCAGGCATTCCTCAAGGAGTTTTCCGTAATTTATTTGTAAATTACTCTCAGATAGAAGCCATCATTCAGCACCCCTGGGTTAGAGGTGTAACCCTTACAGGCAGCGAAAGGGCAGGAGCTAAGGTAGCTTCACTGGCAGGTAAAAACATAAAAAAATCTGTTCTGGAGCTGGGAGGTTCTGACCCCTTTATAGTTCTTCCTGATGCCAGACTGACTGATGCAGTAGATACTGCCGTATTTGCCCGTATGCAGAACAACGGTCAAAGCTGCATTGCATCAAAACGATTTCTTGTCCATGAAGATGTTTATGAAGAATTTTTAAAGAAGTTTGTAAATAAAATAAATAATTTGAAAACCGGAAATCCCTTGCATAAGGATACTGAAATCGGTCCTCTGGCCAGGCCTTTTTTAGTTGAAGAGCTTCACCGCCAGGTGAGTGTGTCTATTGAGCAAGGGGCTGAGTTGATAACCGGTGGTAAAATTCTTGAGAATAATATCTATTCACCCACCGTAGTTCAAAAAATTACCCGACAAATGCCTTTATATCATGAAGAAACCTTTGGTCCGGTAGCGTCCTTTTTCAGTTTTACAAAAGTTGAAGAGGCTGTAGAGCTTGCCAATGCTACATCTTTTGGTCTGGGAGCTACCGTATGGTCTTCCAGCCTGGATAAAGCTAAATACATTGCCGGACAATTACACTGCGGAACCGTGGCCATCAATGGACTGGTAAAATCAGACCCTGCTGTACCATTTGGAGGAATGAAAAAATCCGGGTATGGGCGGGAGCTTTCAGAAATAGGAATAAAAGAATTTGCCAATATCAAAGCCATTAATATATTCGAATGAAAGAGGGGATTGAAGTTTATTTGTTATTGGGCTCAAACCTTGGTGATCGTTTTTTACATCTCGAAAAAGCCCGGCAATTTATTGAAAAAGAAATAGGAAAAATTATAAGAAAATCATCCATTTATGAAACGCAGGCATGGGGTGAGGAAAATCAACCTGACTTTTTGAATCAGGTAATGCTGGTAAAAACAACTTTATGCCCGGAAAACCTGCTTAATACCATTCAAGTTATTGAAAAAAAGATTGGAAGATATCGCCATGATAAATGGGGAGCACGGATTATTGATATTGATATTTTATTTTATGGTCAGGAAGTAATTAAAAATAAGAATCTTCAGGTTCCTCATCCTTACCTGCCTTTCCGCAGATTTGCTTTGAAGCCACTGTCCGAAATCTGTAATGGATTGGTTCATCCGGAACTGGGTGCGGATATTCATACTTTACTGGAGAGGTGCCCTGACCAGAAAGCAGTTTCTATCGTTAAAGAAGTCCTAAATTAAAAGGATGTTGCGTTATCTTGCTGTCAGCGGAACCATAGGTGCAGGTAAAACAGAACTGGCTAAAATTATTGCAGCGAGATTTAAGGGTCAATTGGTCCTTGAAGAGTTTGCTCATAATACATTTCTTGAGAAATTTTACAACCATCCTGAAAGATATGCTTTTCCTTTAGAGATTAGTTTTCTGTTTGAAAGGTATCAACAGCTGAGTCATGAATTCTCCCGGCCTGATCTGTTCAGTCAATTTCTGGTTTCAGATTATATTTTTGATAAATCCCTTCTTTTTGCCAGGAATAATCTTTCAGATGAACATTTTAAGGTATTTTACACATTGTATACAGCCTTTGCCGAGCAATTACCCAGACCGGATTTGATATTTTATCTTCACCGCCCTGTTGAGGTGCTTCTTAAAAATATTCATAAAAGAGGAAGAACCTTTGAACAAAATATTTCTGAAGAATATCTGGATAATATACAGGAACTTTATTTGCAATATCTGAAGACCCTTACTGATAGTTCCGTAGTTATTTTCGAACTGGATAACCTGGACTTTTTAAAAGATGAAAGAGTTTGCAATAATATATTGAGTTATATTAGCAGGGACTTAACAAAAGAGCTTACAGTAGTTAATGTAGAAAAACTTAAACCGTGTGAAAAAGATTAGACACATATTGATTTTAATTTTATTGAGTAGCTTTTATTTGGCTGGGAATCCATTGTTTGCGCAGGAAACGGGGACAATCAAAGGAAAAGTTACTGATAAGTCCACAGGGGAAGCCCTGATTGGCGCCAATGTTTTTATTAAAGGAACCACAAAAGGTGCTGCCACCGATATTAATGGAAATTATGAAATTAAAAATATCAGAAAAGGCACATATGATATCGACATTACCTACATAGGATACAAAAGAACTGTTCTGACGGGAATTAAAGTCAGGGAAGGTCAAACTGTAAAATTAAATATTCAGCTTGAGCCTACCGTATTGACCATTGATCAGGAGGTGGTCATTATTGGTGAGAAGCCCCTTGTGGATATTGAGCAGTCAAAAACAGAATCACGGATAGGTTCGGAGAAAATAGAAGCCGCTCCGGTGAGGCAATTGTCTCAACTGCTCAATACACAGGCTGGTGTTATCAATTCACCTTCCGGGCTGAGAATCCGTGGCGGGAGAACTTATGAAACAGGTTTTTATATTGATGGAGTAAGTGCAAAAGACCCCCTGGCAGGTACAGGATTGGGGCTGGATATCGGAACCAACTCCATTCAGGAACTGGAAATCAATACGGGTACCGTTGATGTTGAATTTGGTAATAGTACTTCAGGAACTATCAACACCCGTACGAAATCGGGCGGAGATAAAACGGAAATGAACCTGCTATATAAAAGAGATAATTTTGGTTTTAACCGTGATTGGTCCTCCTGCTTTAACCAGCAGGTTCTGGAATTCAACCTGGGAGGGCCCATAAAAAAATTAAAAAAATATTTACCCGGTAAAGAACCTTCATTGAAATATTACACTTCTCTGCGCATCAATCTGAGCGATGAATTTATCAAGAACCCTGCAGATCAGTTGTATTCTTCCATTTTAAACAGTACCTTCTGGAGTCCTAACCAGGACAATCGCTGGTCTGGCTTTTTTAAGCTGAATTATGACCTTGATCCCAAAAAGCGGCTGGTTTTCAGCTATCTGAAATCGCTCAACATTAATCAGGATGTTAATATGCTCCGTGTTACCGGAAACGATGTTTCTTTTTTACCTGGTTATCAGTTCGAATTTCATCTAAATCCGGATAATGCCAATACATTTACCCATGAGTCCAACCTTCAGACTTTGACATGGTATCACACCCCCAACCAGAAATTTTCGTACAAAATACAGGTTTCCAGGTTGTATGTTCATCTCCGGGCAGATGCCAATGGAAGGCCCTGGCGACCGGAGGAGGTAAATCAGGAATTTCAGGCTTATTCCATCGTAGAATTTCCAGTGGAATATTTTAATCCTGACGATGAAGTTGTTTTTGTTTATTCGGCTCCGGGATTTTACAATAATGGAGGCATCGCGTCCCTATGGCATGATCATCTGGTTCAGGAATATACCCTGAAATACAACGGATATCTGTATTCAAAAGACTCAAAAAACAAATTGACATTCGGGACAGAGGTTAAATATCAGGAGTTGCAATGGATTGATATTACCAAACCATGGATTGGTGCTCCCATGCAGCTGAGTGATGGCACCTACAGTCAGTCCTTCAGGCTGGGTGAAATCAGTGATATCTGGCGTGTTCAACCTGTGACAGGAGCCTTTTTTGTCAGCAACAGGTATAAATTCCTTGGGTTAATAGCAGAATTAGGGGGGAGGCTGGAATACTGGTTTCCCGGGAAATTTGTTGACAGAGCTATACAAAATCCTGAAGCACCCATTAGAGATGAAATCAGACAGTCTTACCTTGATAAAACATACAGCTTAGGAGAAAGGCATTTTAAAATGCGGTTTCTGCCCAAGGTTTCAGCCTCGTTTCCGGTAAGGGAGAATCAGGTTCTGTATTTTAACTACGGTCACAGTACCGTGCTACCTCATCCTTCCTATATTTATACCGGTTTAAATCCTCAGTTTGCTGATCGTTCAACGCTTTCATTTGTAGGTAATCCTGACCTTGACCCTGAGGTGGATATTTCATACGAGATTGGTTTGCGTTCTCAAATTTCTTCCAATGATGCTTTAAATATTTCAGCATTCTGGAAAGATAAATATGATTTCATAACCTCAGCTTCGGTTCAAATCAAAGATATTACCGGAACCGATGTAACGCGTACCATCAGGATTAACTCTGATTATGCCCGTATTCGCGGCATTGAACTGGCTTATATCAAAAGGATAAAAAGCTGGTTCAAAGGACAGCTATCGGTAGGTTACATGACAGCTACAGGGCAGAGTGCTTCAGCCTCAGAAACCCTGAAGGATATACTTAACCGGGGCAACCGTGAAGATACCCGGGAATTTCCTCTACCCTGGGACCGACCATGGGACATTAAATTCAATTTGCTATTGTTACAACCTTTCAATCATACTTTATTTGGCTGGCATGGATGGAATCATTTTAAATTATATTTGGAAAGTAATTATCGTTCTGGAAAAAGGTATACCCCTTATTTGTTGACGGGTTACGAACCCTTTTCAGGCCGACCCATTTATGAATACAATACTGACCCCAACGCACGCTATTCAAAATTGGGTACACCCTGGTTCTGGACCGACCTGAACTTGACAAAGGCATGGATATTCAAAAGAGTATACCTTGAGGTGAGTCTGGAAATCACCAATCTTTTTAATAATAAAAATGCAGCCATTATCAATCCTGTTACAGGTCGTGCCTACGAATACGGAGACCCTGTGCCGACTGAATGGAAAGATCCTGTATATAACGATCCCCGCGACCCCCGCTCCGACAATATACCTCCAGATAATCCTGCACGTTACCTGCCGCAGAGACATATCATGATGGGAGTTTCATTCAAGTTAAAATAGAGTTTTTCAATTTAAAATAAATTTAGTTATTGTTTTAATTCAATTAAATTTGCATTTCTGATAAAAATACTTAATTGGTGAGTGAATGAAAAAAATGCTATTAAGGAAACCGTGGGTAATCATTGTTTTGTTTGTTTCAATTCTTTTTAGCTCATGTATACCTCAGAAAAGAATACTTTATTTTCAGGATAAAGACAAAGAAGCCATTCAAAATGAGTGGGAATTAAAAAGCTTTCAATACAGGGTTAAACCCGGTGATGAACTTTACATCCGTGTTATGAGTTTGAATAAAGAAACTTCAGACCT
>CAYNBC010000166.1:0-1808 GCA_964395255.1 uncultured Sphingobacteriales bacterium
ATATTAAACTCTGCGAAACTCTGTGTCAAACTCTGTGATACTCTGTGGTAAAAAACCTCTAACCACCGAGTCGAACAGAGTAACACGGAGTTGGTTTTAAACAACATAGCGTTTTATTCCGTCTTTTAATGACTTTACATTAAAGTTCATCAACAATCCAATTCGGCATCCCGAAAGCTTAAGGTAAGTCAGAATCTGAGCTGTATGTAAATCATTCAAAGCCTCAACTGACTTGATCTCAACAATTACTTTTCCTTCAACCAGTAAATCTATCCTGTAACCAACTTCGAGCTTAACTTCTTCGTAAACCAGCGGAAGTGGCTTTTGTTTTTGAACTTCCAGACCTGATTTTCGTAATTCATATGCCAGGCATTCTTCATAAGATGATTCCAGCAGCCCAGGCCCTAAAACAGTATGTACTTTGTAAGCACACCTTAGGATTTCTTCAGTAATTTGATTCTCAATCATACTTTCAATATTCTGTTAATAAAAACTTACTTCTCCTTCAAATGAAAATAGCAAACAATTATAAACTCTTAAGTAAGTATACTTAAGCCACGGAGTCACAGTACGATATCTCAATGGCGCGATAATATAAACGCCATAACAAACTCGCCTAAGGTGAGTGAAGTTATCTGTTGCTTTGAGCTCCATATTTCTCTTTCACCAGGTTTTTTAAATCAACTTTTCTTTTCATGTTATTTTAATAAGCGATCCCACATACAACATCTCTCTGGCTATCTGTGCACAGCGCTCAAGGTACATTTCAGATTCCTTTTCTGTGCCATCAAATTCCTTGGGATCTTCATAGGGAATAGAAAACCTCCGTTCAGCTCCCGGAATAAAAGGACAATTTTCATCGGCATGAGAACATACCATGACAGCAGCAAAATCTGTCTGCGGATTATGGGGGTCATTATAAAGTTTTGAGTAAAGATGATAATTATTAAAAGATTCTCCCGGTTTGATTCTGTATTTTGGATTGGTCGAACTTCCAACCTCCGTATTTTCAACTAGAAATCCTGCACGCAAAAGTGCCGCTATGGTTCGCTCGTTACAGGCAGATACTTCCGTTCCTCCTGAATAGGTTTCTACATGAGTAATGTCATACCAGTAGCAGGCAGCCTGCATCCACACCTGAGCAAAATGACTTCTTCTAGAATTGTGTGTACAGATAAATATTAGCTTAGCATTTTCATCTTTATTTGCTTTTTCGCTGATATATGCAGCCAATTCCTTGAGTTTGGATTTTCTGCCTTCATCAATCAGGTCAAATTCCGATAAACGCTCTAATATAAATTGTTTAAGTTCTTCATTAAAATTCAGCATAGATTACCCTCCTTTAATACAAGTTTATTTAAAAAGTTGTTAAACATATTAAACACCTGCTCTGCCTTATCACCACAAATACAGTAATTCACATTTTTTCCTGAAACGCTGCCTTTTATAAGCCCCACATTTTTCAATTCCTGAAGGTGCTGCGATACCGTGGTACGACTAAGCGGTATTTCATTGGTAATATCTCCGGATATACAAACATTTTTTTCGGCAAGGTATTCCAGGATAGCAATCCGTGCCGGGTGCGAAAGGGCTTTGGCTATTTGTGCAAGTTCCTGATGTTCTGTATTAAATATTTCTTTTTTTGAGTAAGTCATGGACACATTTCTTATGTCGCAAACATACGACATTTGAAATAATGAGCAAATGAATTTTATAATCAAATCTAAAGGTGATCCTCTGTGGTGAAAATATTCAAACCACGGAGTCACACGGAGGAATTCACAGAGTAACACGGAGTTGGTTTTCTC
>CAYNBC010000166.1:1908-5646 GCA_964395255.1 uncultured Sphingobacteriales bacterium
ATCATTCCTTTTTACTCAAATTGAACTCTGTGATACTCTGTGTCAAACTCTGTGAAACTCTGTGGTAAAAAACAAACCACGGAGTCACACGGAGGAATTCACAGAGTAACACGGAGTTGGTTTTCTCTTTAAATATCATTCCTTTTTACTCAAATTGAACTCTGTGATACTCTGTGTCAAACTCTGTGATACTCTGTGGTAAATAACAAACCACGGAGTCGCACGGGGTAATCCACGGTGAAATACAGATTTGGCCTTCTTTTTTGGGTGAATTCAAGTTTTCCGGCTGACATTACATTCACCTAAATTATTTAAAAAACTCATAACAATGAGTTAGTTGAACAGATGGTTGAACTCCAATATTTTAAAACATAGCATTGCTAAGCCTGTCCTCTCTATTCAGGTCAGTAAAAAGCTTTTTACCTAACACTAAAAGCTATTCTGAGTACTTGATTAAATCAGATATACTGACGCAGCAGGCCTCTGCTAACCGATACAGCAAATGAATCGAAGCTTACTCCCAGGGAAATGAAATGATACTGACAAAAACCATTAAAACTTATTCTTTTTCGAGCCATTTATTTCCATATCTTACAATGGCAATGGCTCCAGTTGGTGCAGTTAAAACTATACTTAATACAGCTACAGCCAAAATAGTCTGACCCGGAGCAGTATCCATGCCGGCCAGTTTCATGGCCATTAAAGGTGCCGCACCTATGGCTGCCTGAACGGTTGCTTTAGGCCAATATGAAATAACGACAAATAATTTTTCTTTGAAATTTAAATCTGTTCCAATAATACTGATCCAGGTGCCCATGCTTCTTGCCACAAGGCCAAGTATAATTAAAATCACCCCATGCAAACCCGATTGCCAGGCAACCTCAATATTGACCTCGGCTCCAACCAGTGTAAATAATGCAATTTCAGCAACAACCCAAATTTTGGCCAACTTATTAGAAATTTCGTGAGCATATTTTTCTTGTTTTTCCAGAATAATAAAACCAATGGACATGACAGAAAGGAGTGCAGCAAAAGGGACAATATTCGCCACTACCTGCTCTATTCTTAATAACAATACAGATACGGCCATAATTACCAGCACCCTTTTTGTAGCACGGGGATTAAATTTTTTGAAAAACCATAATAAAATCAATCCGCATGCAATTCCTACCGCAATCCCTAATACAATGGATATCGGTATGCCTGCCAATTGCCACGCAACATTAACCTCATTACCTGTATAAATTCCAATTAGTACAGAATAAATTACAATAACAAAAACATCATCAATGGAAGAAGCAGCAAGAATCAAGGTAGGAATTCCTTTTTTAGTACCTTTTTTTTCTTCAATAAAACGAATCATCAAAGGCACTACAACCGCTGGCGAAACTGCAGCGATTACCGTTCCTAAAATAGCTCCTTCCATATAACTTAATCCGAGCAGCAAAGGCGAAAGAAGGCAAATAGCCACTGTTTCAAACAGGGCCGGTATCATCGACAATAGTATTGCCGGGCGACCAATTCTGTTCAGAGTATCTCTTTTTAACTCGAAACCCGCCCGAAGCAGGATGACAATTAAAGCTACTAGCCTCAGCTGACCGCTAACATCCAATAGTTCCGGACTTAATCTGTTTAAAACATAAGGTCCAAATAAAACCCCCACAAATAACATCCCGACCAACTCGGGTAAATGAATACTTTTGAAAATCCATGCGATTATTAAACTTACAATAACCAGTTCTGCAATAGAATCAATCATTACATAATACTTTAAGGATGTATTTGCAGAGGTCATCAGCCTAACAGGCAGGCGGTTTTGGCGAACCTCATCGCCATTGAGCGGCAAAAATAAGGAAAGTTAACAAAGGACATTAACTTCGTGCATTTTAATTTTCCTGTAATGTCAGATGTTAACACCTGAAAAAAAGCGTTATTAAAGATTTAAACCAGATGGATAAAAGTAAAATAGATGCTTTTAATGTTTGTTAACTAATCATTATTTTTAAAGCTGATATATGAGTTTTTCAACGACAGTCTTTTTCTGGCTAACTTTTGTGTATAAATAGATTCTTTAGAGTAAGACCAGCAAATTAAATCCGCAATAACACAGGTAAACATTAGTGGTAGAATAATTTTATAATCCAGGGTTAACTCAAAAATGATGATGATTGATGTTAAGGTTGCCCGGGCTGCCGCACCAAATAAAGCCGCCATGCCAACCAAAGCATAAGCCCCGGGAGGAGCCGAAATTTCAGGGAAGAAATAATTAACAAGGTAACCAAAAGCAGCACCCAGGGTAGCACCCAAAAATAAGGACGGGGAGAAAATACCCCCTGAAGCTCCTGATCCTATAGTAATAATAAAAGCTAGAAATTTAGCAAAAAACAGCAATATAACCGTGGTAATAAGAATGTTGTGGTTCAGAATATTGCTTACCGTTATATAACCTACCCCAAATACTTCAGGGAAAAAAATTCCAATACAACCCACCAATAGCCCGCCTATTGCAGGTTTCAAAAACGGATAAATTTTTATTTTATTGAAAATATCCTCTGCAAAATAAACAGATTTTATGAGTAATAATCCAGCAAAACCTGCCAATACCCCAAGAATCAAATAAAAAAATGTTTCATAATTATTGTGGAACGCGTAAGCAGGCAAATGAAAAGCAGGCTCGCTTCCTAAAAAAATACGGGAAACTATAGTGCCGAAGAAAGTTGCAATGACCATTGCAATAAAAGATTTTGAGTTAACTTCCATCAGGATAATCTCCAGTGCAAACACAATTCCGGCAATAGGGGTATTAAATGTAGCGGCTATGCCACTTGCTGCTCCTGCACCTAGTAAAACTTTTATATGGTAAGTATCAAATTTCAGCCATTGTGCAATGGTTGAGCCTGCTGCCGACCCGATTTGAACAATTGGCCCTTCCCTACCAACCGACCCGCCCGAACCAATGGTAATAGCAGATGCCAGAGCCTTGAAAAAGACCGTCCTGTATTTCATTTTACCATCGTTGAAAGAAACTGCTTCCATTACCTCAGGAACACCATGTCCTTTGGCTTCACTGGCAAAAAAATGGGTAATCAACCCGACTAACAATCCACCTATGGCAGGTATAAAAATGATTGTCCATCCAATATGGTTATGAATTAAAGCATTATCAGAATTCTCGAAGCTAAAATTCCCAAAGAAAAACAGGTTCTGAAAAAAATATATTAAATACCTGAAGCCAATGGCAATGAAGCCAGACAATACGCCTACTGCTGCCGATAAAAGAAGTAATTGAACTGTCTTGTAACTGATTTTCGCTCTAAAAACCATCGAATTAATTTACCTTGAATGATTCTCGGTGCGAAATTTACAAATTATAGAAACCTCTAACGAAATTAAATTCACTTTTTGAAATATGCTATCCACATTTAAAAAAGGCCACCTTTATTCTAAAGGCAGCCTTTGGGAATTTACAGAATTACTTTGCAGCGCAATCCTGGCAAACTTTAATCTTCCAGCATTTTCTTTAATGCCGAAGTTGAAGAACTAATAACAGAAGTTCCTTTAACAAAACGGGTTAACAGTAGGGTTTCAACTATTTCCTCTTTAGCAATGCCTTTGTTAAGAGCTACTTTTGTATATGTTTCAATACAATGCTCATTGCCTAAAGCAGCACCAACGGCAATACTGATCAACAGTTTATATTTTGGAGGTATATGTTTTCCCGACATTGCAAATTTTTTA
>CAYNBC010000167.1:0-3248 GCA_964395255.1 uncultured Sphingobacteriales bacterium
TTTACTTGCTTCCCTCTTTTTTTACTGGAAAACATCCGGCTATTTCATTTTTTTACTAATTACAACAACCATCACCGATTTTGTAGCCGGAAAAATCATTGATAATTCGAGGAATCCATCAGGGCGCAAAATCGGCTTATGGTTAAGTTTGTTCGTCAACCTGGGTTTGTTGTTGTATTTCAAATACACTTATTTTATTACAGGTACATTTAATTCGATTTTTCATGTTCATTATCAACCGGTCAATATTTTTTCATGGTTGGGAAATCGTGTTTTCAACCTGAACCTTGACCTGAACACCATTCTTCTACCGGTTGGTATTTCTTTCTACACTTTTCAAAGTTTAAGCTATGTCATCGACATTTACAGGAAAAAACTAAAACCCATAAACAGTCTGATTGATTATGGATTTTTTGTTACATTTTTTCCTCAATTGGTAGCCGGGCCCATTGTACGTGCTTCTCATTTTCTACCCCAGGTTAACAAACCTTTTCAGCTTTCACAAGATGATTTTGGAAGAGCCTTGTTCCTGATTTTGAGCGGATTGATTAAAAAAATTATTATTTCAGATTTTATATCGGTCAATTTTGTCGACCGGGTATTTGAGAGTCCTGGTTCGTATTCAGGTTTTGAAAATTTAATGGGTATTTTTGGCTATGGTGTTCAGATTTACTGCGACTTTTCAGGATACACGGATATAGCCATAGGAGTAGCACTTTTGCTCGGGTTTCATATACCTGACAATTTCCGTTCACCCTATAAAGCCAGAAACATTGCCGATTTCTGGCAAAGGTGGCATATTTCCATGACGAGCTGGTTCAGGGATTATGTTTTTCTACCTCTGGCCATGAAATTTTCAAGAAGATTGCATAAAACCCGCTATGGTTTTATCAAAGGTGATTATCTTGTTTACCTGCCTGCTGCTTTAATTACTTTCTTTATAACCGGTTTGTGGCATGGTGCCGCATGGAAGTTTGTCCTGTGGGGTATGATTCATGGTGTCTGGTTGGTTTTGCATCGCTTCTGGATTACCCATATTCGCATTAAAAAGAAAAGAAGTCCTTTTTCAAAATTTGCTTCTACCGTAATCACCTTTATTCTGGTCAATTTTATATGGGTTTTCTTCCGTTCTCCGGACATGCTTCATGTTCAGCTCATGAGCCAGCAGATTTTACATCATTTCTCTACCGGTCTGATACCTGTTTTTATTTCGTCCTACTGGAAAGTATTTTCGCTTATTTTGATAGCTCTTATTATACATTGGTTACCCGATTCATTTAAGCATGATTATCAAAAATGGTTTATCCATTCTCCTGTTGTGGTCAAATGGATTGTCTGCTTAGTGGTAGTTCTGTTATGTTATCAGGCAGCTGTATCAGGTCTTCAGCCTTTTATTTATTTCCAGTTTTGATAAAAATTTTTATGTTTGAATAAAAATCACAATCCCATGAAGTTGATATTATTTTCTTTACTTGGCATCTTTTCATTTTATTTCACTTACGGCCAGGATTCATTTCTGGTAGTACCCGGCCAGAGTTTTGGCAATCTGGAGATAAACAAATCTTCCATTCAGGATATCGAAAATATTTTTGGTAAAGACTACAAGCTTAAAAAGAAAATATACACGGAACACTTTGTAGGTAAAGGATACCTTGAAGTAACCAGGTACGATTTAACTTATAAAAAGAAAGGCCTTTCATTTACCCTGCTAAAAAGAGAGGATGAGGCAAAAGAAGTTTTGAATACTGTCATCATATCCAGTCCTGTCAAAGCATATACTTCAAAAGGTATTGTCCTGGGTAAAAGTACATTTCAGGATGTTGTTTCTGCATACGGAAAAGCCGATTGGTCGTACAGTAACGAAAATAAAAGAGTAAGTAAAATTTATGATGGGATTATTTTTGGTTCATCTATCAAGGAAAAAATAAAACATTTTAACCACAGACAATTCAACGAAAAATATCTGAATCAAGTCGTGGATATTTTTATTCTTACAGTGAAATAGTTTCTTGTTATTCCACTGAAACAGGATTATCGCTCAGAACCTTACCGTCTTTCAGGGTAATAATTCTCCGGGCATGCCGGGCAATGTCTTTTTCATGAGTAACCAGAATGATGGTGTTGCCTTTTTTATTCAACTCAATAAATAAATTCAAAATATCTTCTGTAGATCGTGAATCCAGATTTCCAGTAGGCTCGTCAGCCAGCAAAACAGAAGGATTGTTGACCAGCGCCCTGGCAATGGCTACTCTTTGTTTCTGGCCTCCCGACAGTTCATTGGGCTTGTGGTTCAACCTGTCACCAAGCCCGACTTCAACAAGTTTCTGTTCGGCAATTTCAAGCCTTTTCTTTTTGGGAAAACCTGCATAAATCAAAGGAACAGCAACATTTTCAAGAGCCGTCATACGCGGTATTAAATTAAAAGACTGAAATACAAATCCTATTTCCTCATTTCGTATGGCTGCAAGTCCATTATCAGTCAGTGTGCTAACATCCAATCCATGAAAATAATACTTTCCATCAGTAGGCGTGTCAAGGCATCCAAGAATATTCATCAGAGTACTTTTGCCCGAACCACTGGCGCCCACAAGAGCCACAAACTCATTCTGCTTTACTTCGATACTTACCCCATTCAGAGCTTTGATTTCGACCAGACCTACCTGATAAACCTTGGTAATCTCTATTGTTTTTATCAAAACATGATTATTCTGCATTCTGCTTCATTGAAATGAGAAATAAAAATACAAAAATCGTGATAGCTTAAAAACCGGAACCGGTTTGTATGGAAAAACATAAAATTTTATTCTCCAATAATTTTAACCAGAACTCTTTTTCTTCTCCGGCCATCAAACTCACCGTAGAAAATCTGTTCCCAAGGACCAAAGTCAAGTTTACCGTCCGTCACAGCAACCACAACCTCCCTGCCCATGATAGTTCTTTTAAGATGGGCATCGGCATTATCTTCAAAAGTATTGTGATTGTACTGACTATATGGTTTTTCTGGAGCCAGTTTTTCAAGCCATCTTTCAAAATCACTGTGCAATCCGCTTTCATCATCATTGATAAAAACACTGGCTGTAATATGCATGGCATTAACAAGAACAAGCCCTTCTTTAATTCCACTTTCCTGAAGACATTCTTCTACCTGAGGTGTAATATTGATGAATTCCCTCCGTGTAGGGGTATGAAACCACAACTCTTTGCGATACGACTTCATATTTTTTAATTCAAAAATACTATGATTTCGG
>CAYNBC010000167.1:3258-5608 GCA_964395255.1 uncultured Sphingobacteriales bacterium
GATTTCGGCTTTGTTGGTTTAAACCCAATTTTAATTTTCTATATTTTTCCAAATCAGAAATTTTTTTCAGGAATTTAGTATTTTAGACCCCCCATTTATATTTTAAAGAAAAGTTAAATACAACATCATGAGTATGGAAGAAAGGAAGGAGGCAGAAGAAAAAAAAGATTTCAAGCATGTGGCTATTGCCGGTAATATAGGTAGCGGAAAAACAACACTTACAGAATTGCTTTCCAGGCACTATGATTGGGAACCCCATTTTGAAGAAGTAGATACCAATCCTTATATCGATGATTTTTACAAGGATATGAGGATGTGGTCGTTTCACATGCAAATTTATTATCTGAACAAAAGGTTTGAACAAATTATCAAAATTCGTGAAGGAAATAAAACTGTTATTCAGGACAGAACCATATATGAAGACGCATACATATTTGCACCCAATCTTCATTACATGGGTTTGATGAGTAAAAGAGACTTTGAAAACTATCAAAATCTTTTTCATACCCTGGAGCGTTTTATCGAACCGCCAGATTTGCTCATTTATTTGCGTGCAAGCATTCCTGCTCTGGTTAATCAGATTCAGAGAAGAGGCCGCGAATTTGAAGATTCTTTGAGACTGGACTATCTCAAAAAATTGAACCAACGATACGAAGAATGGATTGACCATTATATGGATAAAGTAAGTTCCAAAGTATTGATAGTAGATGTAGATAAATATAATTTTGCCGACAATCCCGAAGATCTGGGTGTTATTATCGAAATGATTGAACGGGAACGTTCAGGCTTATTCAGTGGTTAGCTTTATGAAACAATATTTTTTAATTATTTTCATTCTTATTATTTCGTTTAGTGAAGTTTTTTCACAGGCTGGCAGCTACATAAAACCTTATTGGCTCTACCAGTATACCAGTGTCAGTAATCCCAAAGATTTTTATTCGTCCGGACAGCAACTTGAATATCAAAGCACATATCACCAGGGTGCAGGTATTTCTTTTATCCATAATTCATCCGATATTTTCGGAATAGAAACTGGCTTCCGCATGGTTGTCAATGGACAGAAATACAAAGGTCATATTGACGATGATTTTAATACACCCGATACCACCGACCCTCTTGACTTTCAATCGGAAATAATTCTTCAGTATTTTCAAATTCCACTTCTTTTCTCATTCAATTCAAGACTTGATGAAGACAGGGTATTTTTAACCATATCAGCTGGTTTTCAATACGACCTATTACTCCAAGCAGAATTTCAGACCTCCCCTGCTCCTGATTATCAGCTTTACCAGAAGATAGACGCCAGAGATTTATTCCTCAAAGGAACATTTTCTTTTCTTTCCTCTGCCGTATTCAATTTTGCAATTCACGAAAAATGGCTGATAAACACTGGCCTTGTCATGCAAAGAACAATTGGAGATATAGAAAATAAAAAGTACGATTTTGACAGGACCCGGCATCCGGTTGAATATTATTTTCCTGTCAGCACTAAAAAATCAGGAATACCGGATATCACTGTTCGTCCCTCCACAAAAAATATCTGTTATGGTTTTCAGTTGGGAGTCTCGTTTTTAATAGCCCAAAGTCGATAATTCATGCCCGTAAAGCCAGTAAAAATATCCGTTGCCATTATTACATGGAATGAGGCTGATAATATCAAAAGATGCATCCATTCCGTCAGAGAAATTGCAGATGAAATTTTAGTGGTGGATTCCGGCTCAACGGATTCAACTGTAGAAATATGCAAACAACTGGGAGCCCGGGTGATAATTCATGATTTTGAAGGTCACATCGAACAAAAAAATTTCGCTGCCGCACAGTGTTCCTGTGATTACATCCTCTCCCTGGATGCCGATGAAGCCCTTTCGGCACAAGCCCTTGATGAAATCCGGAAAATTAAGTTGAATCCTGATTTTGATGCTTATTCTTTTAAAAGACTTACCAGGTACTGTAACCGCTGGATTAAACACTGTGGCTGGTATCCTGACCGCAAAATCCGTCTCTGGAAAAAAGGAACAGCCCAATGGGGCGGCCTAAATCCTCACGACAGGCTTATTCCTGCTCCCGGAACCAGAATACATCATCTCGATGCTGATATTTTGCATTATTCTATCAACAGTATTGAGGAACATCTGAAAACAGCTATAAACTTTAGCCGTTTGGCTGCACAATCCCGATTTAAATTAAACCGGAAGGCTACGCTTTTTGATATACTGCTGAGACCTTTCTGGAAATTTGTAAAAATTTATTTTATCAAATTGGGCTTTTTGGACGGATATTATGGATTTATCATCAGTATTATATCCGCTTTTTCAACTTTTTTAAGATATGCTTTTTTACGGGAATTAAA
>CAYNBC010000168.1:0-4135 GCA_964395255.1 uncultured Sphingobacteriales bacterium
ATCAGCATTTTTACATAATTTTAAATGCTAATATACGGAAAAAACAGATATGAAGGGTTTAAAAGTAGCTGTTAGCTTATAAATAAAAAAGGATTTACCACAAGGCAAATCCTTTAACATTTAATTATTTCAATAGCCAGAAAACTTTCAGGCTTTGGTTTTCAAAAAATCATTAAGAGCATCTTTGGGAATGATTTCTTCTTTAAACCTGTATTTTCCTTTGGTTTCTTTTTTAACGGGGTAAATGACTTTTACCGCCCCGGAAGCTTTTTTCATTCCTGCAACTACTTTCTTAGCCATAACTACTTAATTTCTCTGTGAATAGTATGTTTTCTTAAAATGGGATTATACTTTTTCAGTTCAAGTCTATCAGGCGTGTTTTTTTTGTTTTTGGTAGTAATGTACCTGGATGTTCCCGGTAAACCACTTTTTTTGTGCTCGGTGCATTCCAGAATAACCTGTTGTCTTCCGCCTTTACTTTTTTTAGCCATAATTATAAAACTTTAACACCCTTTTTTTCAAGTTCTTTTAAATATGCGTAGATGCCTTTTTTGTTGATGGTGCGTAAAGCACTGGTAGATATTTTCAAGCGTATGGTTTTATTAAGTTCAGGTATATAAAATTTTTTAGTCTGTAAGTTGGGATAAAACCTTCTTTTGGTTTTTTTATGGGAATGGGATACATGGTTACCTACCAATGGCCTTTTTCCTGTTAATTCACAAACTCTTGACATGACTTTACATTCTTTTGGGGGTGCAAATATCAATATTTTTTTAACACAAACAAAATTAATGATGAATATATTAAAGAAAATCCTTACATTAAAGAAAGATTTAGGTATGCTGCACAAGAATTTTAAATCCAAGACCGATTAAAACCATTCCTCCCAGGATATTAAGATGGGATGTCATACGATAGGCAAGATGTTTGCCAGCCAGCATGCCGAGCATAGCCACCAAAAAGGTTATAAACCCAATCACCATGGGTATAATAGATAAAGGTAACTGAAAAAATGAAAATCCGATACCGGCTGCCAGTGCATCTATTGAAGTAGCCAATGCCAGCATTATAATCACTCCCGTTAGTAGCGGATTGAACCGGTGTTGGTTTTTATTATTTCCAACAGAATCGAATATCATACGAAGGCCCACGATAGTCAGTAAGCCGAAAGCAATCCAATGATCATAGTAATCAATAAAGCGGGAAAGCGTATTGCCTGCAAACCAGCCTAAAACAGGCATAAAAGCCTGAAAAAAGGCAAGAATAAGTGCTATTTTAACCGCTTGAAAAAACCGGATGTTGGCAACTTGAATACCGGAACTAACAGACACGGCAAAGGTATCAAACGAAAGACCTAATGCAACAATAATCAGCGATACTATATCCAGCCACATGATATATGGTTGGTTTAAGGAGCAAAGATGATAAAATTTAAAATTTGTAAAGACGTAAACTGTTGCTTACAACGGAAACCGAGCTGAAGGCCATAGCTGCCCCGGCTATCATGGGATTCAGCAGAAAATGAAAAACTGGATACAAAACCCCAGCAGCAATAGGAATGGATACCGTATTGTAAAACAAAGCCCAGAAAAGATTTTGCTTGATAATTTGGTATGTCTTTTCTGATAAATCAAGAGCTGTAAGCACTTTAGAAATGTTGCTTTTCAAAATAACCATATCGGCTGTTTCGATGGCGATATCATTGCCACTACCCATCGCAATGGCTATATCTGCCAGTGCCATTGCTGGCCCGTCATTAATACCATCTCCAACCATAGCTACATGGTAGCCTTTTTCTTTTAGTTCTTTGAGATATGCAGCTTTTTCATCTGGTTTTAAACCTGCTTTAATATTTTTAATGCCGCATTTTTCAGCAATAGCTCTGGCTGAATATTCATGGTCTCCGGTAAGAAGATAAGCTTCTATGCCCCTTTCATGAAGTTTTTTGATTACCTCTGAAGCCTCTTCTTTGATGGGGTCACTTAAAAGAATTAGTGTCAGGATTTTATCATTATCGGCAAAATAAACAACACTTTTTCCCTGAAGCCTTGCCTGGTGAGCGCTTTTGCTCACTTCTTCCGGTATTTCAATAAGATGACTGCTCAATAATGATTCATTGCCCAGATAATATTCCTTATTATCTATCATACCGGCTATGCCCTGCCCGGGCAAATTTTGAATGTTCTCTACAACGAAAGTGTTTTCTTCGTTTTTGAAGTAGGTAGCTATGGCTTGCGATAAAATATGGGAAGACTGACTGGCAAGGCTTTTCATCAATATATTCAAACTTTTAACTTCATGAAAAGTAATAATCTGGCTTACGAGAGCCTCGCCACGGGTCAGGGTGCCGGTCTTATCAAACACCATAACATTGATTTTCCTGGTTTTTTCAAGTATGGAAGGGTTCTTAATCAAAATACCTTTGCGTGCGCCAGCACCCACACCCACCATAAGAGCAGTAGGAGTGGCTAATCCCAGGGCACAGGGACAGGCTATAACCAGCACTGTAATGGCCGTTATAAAGGCATAAGTTAATGATGGAGAAGGTCCGGCCAGCCACCAGACTATAAAAGTTATTACCGAAATAATAATGACCACAGGTACGAAAACACCGGCTATTTTATCAGCCAATTTCTGCACGGGTGCTTTTTGAGATTGGGCTTCCCTGATGGTACGAATGATCTGGCTGAGTACGGTTTCTGAGCCCACTTTTTGGGCCTGAACATGCAACACTCCATTAAGATTTACAGTACCACCAGTAACCAGATGACCTGATTCTTTAAAAACGGGAATAGCTTCGCCTGTAAGCATGCTTTCATCTATTTCAGCATGACCCTGAATAATTTTCCCGTCAACCGGAATTTTTTCTCCGGGAAGAACTTTTACAATATCATCACGCTTTATCTTTTCAACAGGAATTTTTACTTCTTTTCCCTCTTTAATCACCCATGCTTCTTTTACACCCAGACTTAGCAAAGATTTTAGAACCTGGCTGGTTTTTGCTTTTGACCTTTCTTCAAAATAACGGCCCAACAGGACCAGGGCTATAACAACAGCTGCTGCTTCAAAATAATAATGGACAGTAAGACCATGAGATGCAATCCAATCGGGAAAAAACAAATTGACACTGCTGAAGATAAAAGCTGCACCTGTACCCAGTGCTATCAGGGTGTCCATATTGGCCTGTTTGTGCAAAGCCAGTTTCCATGCTTTTACAAAAAAATTCCTGCCTGAAAATACCAGAATGGCCAATGTAAGTATAAATTGAATTTCACCATAAAAAGGAAAAGGAGGCAAAAACATACCTATAACAAACACCGGAAATGCAAGAATAATAGAAAGAATTGCTTTATTTCTGGCATTCCTGGCAGTTCTTTTTTCTTCTTCCTCACTTTTCAGAAGAGCTTTTTCCCAATCGGCTTCCAGTCCATAACCGATAGACTGCAGTTGATGGTTCATTTTGTCAAATCCCGTTAATTCGGGATTATATTTCACTGTAACGGAGCCAGCTGCAAAATTAACTTCCGCTTTATCCACTCCTTCAAGGCTTTCCAGCATACTCTGCACACTTTGTGCACAGGCTGCACAGGACATACCTATAACCCGAAATTCTTCGGTAAGAATCATGTTATTCTATTCGGTTGATTTCGTATCCTGCTTTTTTTACGGCAGATATTACTTTTTCACTGATATCGCTATCGGAAATAACTTTCAATTCTTTGTCCGGGGAATTCAGGTTTACATTCCATTCTTTGATTTCCGGAATAGATTGCAGTCCCGGGCTTATGGCATTAATACATCCGTTACATTTAAGATTGGTTTTGAATTTCATTGTAATCATGGCTGTTCATTTTATTGCCGTTCAAATTTGCAAAATTTATTCCGATGTTTTTTCAATTTAGCTATCCTTCACTTTTTTCATTTTAATCAACCCGCTTATTTTTGAATGAAATAAAAATTGAATGATTAAAATTAATCATCTGAGTTTCTGGTTTGGGCCTAAAAAGGTTATCGATCAGGTAGACTTACATGTACCAGCCGGAAGTATTTACGGATTCCTTGGCCCCAATGGGGCTGGCAAAACCACTTTGATAAAACTTATGCTCGGACTACTTCATTTTAATCAGGGCTTCAT
>CAYNBC010000168.1:4145-5585 GCA_964395255.1 uncultured Sphingobacteriales bacterium
GTCTTTGTATGGACACCTTACCGGGAGGGAGAATCTTTTAATGAGTGTTCGTCTTAGAGGACTGAGTCCATCCCGGGCCGATGAAATGCTGGAGCTTACAGGTTTATCCTGGGCTGCCGGTAAAAAGGTCAGGAAATATTCCCATGGAATGAAACAACGCCTGGGTATTGCTCTTGCTTTGATTTCTGACCCTGACCTGTTGATTCTTGACGAACCGTTTAATGGTCTCGACCCGGCCGGTATGATTGAGTTTCGCAGCCTTTTTCTGAAACTTCAGCAGCAGGGTAAAACTATTTTTCTATCCAGCCATATGATTGATGAGGTCGAAAAAGTTTGTAATTATGTCAGTGTAATTCATAAAGGTAAAATCCTTTTTGATGGTTCTGTTGAACAGTTAAAAGAAAAAATTCAGCATAAAAACGAAGTACAGCTTGAAGTTGACCAGCCGGACAAAGCCTTGAAATGGATTCCCTTTCCTGCTGAAATAAAAAATCATCTGATTATTTGCAGGATTCATACCCGTAATGATATTCCGGATTTGATAGCTGTTTTGTTGCAACATGGAATTAAAATATACAAAATTGTCCCACAGATAAATCTTGAAAAAGCATTTATTGAAATCATCAATTCCTCAAACCATGAATCAATTTATTAGCATACTACGGGCAGGCTTATTAAAAACCAGACTTACGCTGATATGGTGGCTGATTGTTCTCTATCCTCTGGTGAGTGTTTTGTTTGGTTTGCTTATCAATGCTGAATCCACGGATACCGGAATCAGTGATATTGAACTATTGAACGACATGCTCCGGGTGAGCAACTTCTTTTTTCCTTTTTTTCTGGTAAGTTTAATCAGCTTGTATTATTACTATGATTTCCACGCTACTTCCTGGAAGTTTCTTTTTACAATGCCGATAAGCCGTTCGAAATTCTATTTTGCGTTTTTATTCCAGATTTTGTTACTCGTGTTTATAACATGGTTGATTTTGAATATATTGATTCCGTCAGGTGTAAAAATGTATCGATTCATAAAACCTGAAGGAGAAACTTTGACAGTTAAAGAAATGTTTTCCCTGTCGTTAAAATATAGCCTTGCCGTCTGGATAGCAGGAATTCCTCTTATTGTCCTTCACAATTGGATAGCCAGCACATTGAGAAATATGCTGGCGCCCTTTATTGTTGGCATTGCCGGTATAGCTCTGCCTGTGGCTGTTATCATTGTACTGGGAATTACAGGTTTGCTGACAAAAGGAGGAGAAGTAAAAAGAATCATGTCATTTGACCCTTACACCTTACCGTATATACCCGCATTTAATACTATAAAAAGTATTCAAAACATTGAAATTGTCTCTTCTGAAATCTGGCCATGGCTTATCGTTTCACTTGTATTGCTGATGGTTTTTCATGAGCATTTTACCAGAAAAAATATTTATGGATAAA